>JBBPYM010000001.1:0-11524 GCA_038199905.1 Chitinophagales bacterium
GGCAAAACTAACAGAGGGAGTTAGAAAAGGAAATATGTAGTTGGTCGGGTGGATACCATTACACCTCTTTGTTTAGTTGGTTCATAATAACTGCTTTTAGTTCTTCACGGTTGGGCAAATAGAGTTGATACTTACTCACAAATAGCTGCGAAGAAATATTGTGCATGGCGTATTTTACGAGTAGTTCATCTTTTTCTTTAGAGAGCACAATGCCAATAGGCGGATTGTCGCCTTGGGTGTTTTCTTCGTTTTCAAAATAACCCAGGTACATATTCATTTGGCCTACCGCTTCGTAGCCTGCTTCTTCTTTTTTAAGGTCTATCAATACAAAGCATTTTAAAATGCGATGGTAAAAAACCAAGTCCACGTAATGGTGGCGGTTGCCCAGGGTAATGCGGTATTGCCTGCCCACAAAGGCAAAGCCCTTGCCCAGTTCTAATAAAAATTGTTGCAGATGGTCAATAATTCTATTTTCCAAATCGGTTTCGTTCAGGTGATAAGGTTCAGGGATTTTCAAAAAATCTAACACATAAGGTTCCCGCAATATATCGGTAGGGAGTTGTATTATTTGTCCTTGCTTAGCCAAACGCAAAATGCCTTCTTTATCTTTTGAGGCAGCCAAACGAAGAAAAAGGGAAGATTTTTTCTGACGAATTAATTCAGTGGTACTCTAACGCTCTATTTGTGTTTGTTGTATATAAAAAGAACGCTCCAGTGTATCGTCTATTTTTAGTACTTCCACCCAATGTGTCCAGCTCAATTTATGCGGAAGCTCCGCATAAATTGGAAAAGCAATATAAAATTGCCTCATACGTGTAAGGTTACTCATACTAAAGCCTTTTCCAAATGAAAGGTTTAAATCTTTAGAAAGATTTGGCAAAAGTGCTTTGCCGTATTCGGCTTTAGCGTTTCCACCTTGTTCAAATTCTACAATTTGCTCGCCAATTCTCCAATAGGTTTCTACCAAATGTCTATTTACTGCGATGGCAGCATTTTGTTGCCCTTGCTGATAGGTTTCACTTATTTGGGCAAGTAAATGTTCATATTTATTTTCAGGTATCAATTCCATACAAATCCCATTTTTTTTCTATTATTTTCTACTTTTCTCCTCAATGCAACTACATCGCAGGTTAATTCTTGGTCGCCCGGATGTAGGCACTAAACTTTCAAGAAGTTGTTGCAAATCGCCCCGAAATGTATGTTCAAATGCATTTCCAAGTTTGTAGCGTTGGTTTATATTTGAAATGTATTGGTCTGTGATCATTTATTCTGTTGTCAGTTTTGGAGCTCAAAGATGGGTTTTCTATTGGTCTGTTGATTTTGGTATAGGGCATTGGGCATAATGGGCACACATGTATTCATGAATTTAAAATTCCTGCCTGCCTAAACCAAATACCTTAAGGATCAAATTTAGAACAAAAAGACCATCTCTCAACCTTGGTTCTTGAAGGTGGTTCGTGAAGACACGAACCATGGGAAAGATATAAATTAAACTCAAACTGCCTCCTGTTACAGCAATTGGAACAATCATTTTAAAATTATCATTGTGATTATCGAGAATTGCAAATCGATAATTACTATATGAAAATATCGCAAGTCTTTGTGTTGATTTTTCAAGTCAGGTGGTTCGTGAAGACACGATGCAGGGGAAAGGAGCAATTCCCAACAATAAACTTCCCCCTAATTAATTTCAAACTGTCCCAGCGGGGTTTCCGGGAAACAAGTAATGAATTAAAGAAGAGATGTTATCCGGAAACCCCGATGTATGGAAGATATTGCGATATTTCTATCCTAGCCCAGATGTATATCGATTAACTGGGTATCATTTTTCTTCCCAAAAAAAACTCCAAATAAAATTCCCTGTAGAAAATACGGTTTAAAGTAAATGCAAAAATCTTAGAATGGTTGCACATCGGGGTTTCCGTTAGGATAGTTTTAAGTTCAATAATCTAAAATCGGAAAACCCCGCTGGGACCCGACACTCAAAAATAAAGACCCAATCGAAACATTCACAAATATCAACTAGAAAGAAAACACCCCTAAATCACTTTCGTCTCCTGCCGATGTTGGCGTCCCCGCCAAGATGATTTTCTCTGTCAATAGATTCTCTGCAACTAATTTAAACCTGTTCATCTCATGCAATTCAGAAGCAAAAATGATGAAAGTTTAACACAATTGCAGGCAGCATAATTTGAAATACTTTTGTTGGCGGATACCAAAACAAGGGCAGTGAAACTAAATCCTTTCGTCCTTTGTCCAATCTTCAATAATTATGTTGTCTAGACTGTTCAAGTGAGCAGAATTATTTGTCACCATCACCATATTATTTACAACAGATGTTGCACCGATTAAAATGTCGAAATCATCAATCATAAAACCTTTTCTACGCAACTTCGCTTTTTCAAATGCATAAATATCAAGACAGTTATATATCGGAATAACAGCAAGTTTAGGAATGAAGGCTTCGACAACTGTCCGCATTTTTTCGGGTGTCTTGCTATTTTCAATTCCATATTTTAATTCAGCCACAGTCATTTCTGAAATAAAACAATTTTCCTGACCCACCTTAATAATTTTCTTATTGAGCTCAAAAAGCCCTTTAATAAAATAGATGCAAATGTTGGTGTCTAAAAGATATTTTTTCAAAGTGCTTCAATATTGCGGTTTGAAACTCTGGATAAACGAATTTCAGCTATGATTTCATCTGCAGTGTCTTCTGATTTATAAGCTCCAAAAAGAGATTCCAGAGATGTATTGTCGACTATGTCAGATTTCAAGGATTGAGAAAGTTGGGAAATAAGGTCAAGTTTGCTATCAGCATTTAAATTCCTAAGAACGCCAAAATAATAATCAGCATAACTTTTATTTTTAATGGAAGAACTCATATTATTTGTTTTACCAAACTTACGAATTTTTAAATAACTCAACAGCCAACTCCCATACTTTCTATAGGAGGTTAAAACCTCACATTCGTCCACCCACAAAAAAAGGCACGAAACCAATCCGGTTCCGTGCCTTTCCTGTAAATTAATTAAAACAGATTTACTTAGAAGGATCTAATGCTTCTTTCAATCTATCCGCTACATCCTGTAAATGCAATTTAGAGGCTGCATCACTTGTTCTTGGTATAGCAGAACGTACATCAGCAAGAAGTCCTCTTACATGTCCTTTTACAATGGATAAATGATCCATGTTTTTTACATCCGGACCAACAGAGCGGAAGGCCGCAGCAACTGCGCCGGCTGCACCCCTATCGGAAGGCGTTAATAAACCGATCATTTTTTCTGCATACATTTTTTGCAGGTTTCGTCTGTAGATATCTATTGACTGACCGCCTTTTAGTTCGCTCCAGATACCTTTTTTCAGATCATTGAAGAGCTCAGTGGCTGTGTATGCCTGTGCTGGTGCGTAGGCTTCAAAATCCAATAATTTGGAAATGGTTCCATTACTGATCAACCTGGACAACTGTGCATTTTGAAGAGTCGCAATCGTGCCCATATCACCTGTTCCCGTAAAGGAATACAGCTTTCTGTCAAGAAGCCATTTTGGTGTGGCGAAAAGCTGCTCCTGTAAAAAAGCTACTGCTTCCTTTTGTTTGGATTTCGGTACAAATTCAATGATTGTTTTTGCATCTTCGACCAAGCTTGGTGTTGTATAAATACCGGCAATGTTCTTTGTAACATGCCCCATATAACGGCCAAACTGACTAACCACCTGTCCGTAAATTGTAGAAGCATTCTTATATCCTTCGTTGGGAGTTTTAGTCCACTCCAGGATGTTCGGCATAATTCTTTTCAGGTTCTTAATACCATAAGCACTTGCTGTCATTGAATTATCTCCAAGGTCTTCATTCTGGTTGCGCGGATCGTTCGGATCAGATTCTGTCCCGAAGATCAATCTTGGATTCTTTGCCAGGCGCTCACCCACCATCTTAGTTAAGTAAGGTGTTTCTGCTGTGGCACTTTTGAACTGAGGCATCCAGCGATAGCCCCACTCAATCGCCCATTTGTCGTAATCACCAATCCGTGGGAACAAACCTGCATCGCCTATTTTATCTTCCGGCTGTGCTACGTAGTTAAAACGTGCATAGTCCATGATAGAAGCTGTATGGCCATTCTCTTTCAACCATTTTGCATCTCTTAGTTTTTCTACCGGCGTAGCAGCAGAAGAACCGAAGTTATGGCGCAAGCCAAGGGTATGTCCTACTTCATGTGAAGAAACAAAACGGATTAACTCACCCATCAATTTATCATCCAGGGTCATTTGTCTTGCTCTTGGATCATTCGGAGAAGCTTGTATGAAATACCAGTTTTGCAATAATTCCATCACGTTGTGGTACCAGTTGATATGTGTTTCCAGAATTTGTCCGCTACGTGGATCGTTCACATGAGGTCCGCTCGCATTGGCAACCGAAGATGGCTTATAAACAATCGCAGAATTTCGTGCATCATCAATGCTCCAGGTAGGATCATTCATAGGCGCTTCTTTTGCAACGATGGCATTTTTAAAACCAGCTTGCTCAAAAGCTACCTGCCAGTCATTCACACCCTGGATTAAATACGGCACCCATTTTTTAGGTGTTGCCGGATCAATATAATAAACGATCGGGTTGGCCGGTTCTACCAGTTCACCTTTCAGGTATTTTTGAACATCTTCCGGTTTTGGCTCCAGTTTCCAACGAGTAGCCATAATGATTCTTTTTACTCCCTGTGGATTTGCATCAAAGTCAGTAGTACTAGCTGCGAAATAACCAACACGGGGATCAAAATATCTTGCCTGCATGGGCACCTTAGGCAATAAAACGATGGAACTATTCAGTTCATATGTTGCCGGTGCAGAACTTCCTGCCGTTGGATTACCCGGGCTTGGCGGTGTCGTTTTCATGTAGGTTTTCATCGTGCGGATCTCTATATTCATCGGAAATGCTTTCATTTCCATGATGTAAGATCTGTCCTTTAGCTGGGCTGCTAAATTCAATGATTTCTTTACGCGGTTGTCAAAAAAGAGGATGTCGTTATCTCCTTCCACATAATCTGTCACATCAAATACAACAGCAGAAGAATCCTTACTAAAAGCAGCGATGGCAAAAGAAGCCTCCAAAGGTTGTAAATTAGAATTCATCAAAGAACGGTACATGCCATCCACTGAAGTATCACTGGACATTTCTGCATGCGATATACTTTTTAAGAATACTTTGTTGCCAGGTCCTTTTTCAAACTGGATAAGACTGTTTCCAATCTGATCGCCACCATAACCCATCATACCAGGTTTTGCACCGGCGGCTCCTTTAGACATTCTGTTCACTACCAGGAGATCCCTGTTAAGAATAGAGTCATGAATTTCGAAATAATATTTATCCTCAACCTTATGTACTTTGAAAAAACCAGTGGCGGAAATAGCCTTTTTGGTGATCACCTTATCATAAGGTTGGGGTTCACCTTTTTTACCGGGCGGTGTTCCGGGTGTTTTCTTTGTGGTATCAGAAACTGCAGCAGTCGTATCTTTTGCCGGTGGTGTGGCCGGTAGTTTCTTTTGGACTATGCATCCAACTGATAGCAGTGCAGCCGATACTGCAAGGATTGAAAGTTTTAGATGTTTCATTTTAAGTGTTTCGTTATAATAATTGTAAGGGTGATTCTAGTTTTGTTTCGGGGTCTCAATATAGAGTTTTTAGGAGTTCAAAAAGTGAATTATTTTTGCAACCCAACCATAAATCTGATGAACGGCGAATAATTTTCCTGTTTAATAAAAAGGGAGTGCATAACGCACTCCTCTTCTATATTTCAGATCAACTTATATGTTGAATCGTATCAATTAATAACCGAATAACTCCTTAAGAGTTAATTTCCGCACCTCTCCTATTTTCTCCAGATCGGTCATGCTTACTTTATCCTTTGAAGCGACCACACAATACGTATAGGCTTTGTTTGCCAGGTCTGCCTGATGGAATTTTTGAATATCAGAGAATGTGATCTTATCTGCTTTTGCATAAAGTTCTTTCCGCTCATCTCCATTATATCCTTTCTTCAATCCTGCGAGGTAATTAAATATAATGGCATCTTTCACAATGCGCTCTGTTTCAATATCCTTTTTAAAGGCATCTACTGCCAGCGTATACCCACGCTCGGAAGCCGGCAATACATTCAATAATTCATTCATGGCAACAATAGCTTCATTCATCTTATCTGCCTGGCTGCCCACATAGGCCATGGCCGTAAATGGATCTTCCTTTTTTGAAGGAGAAACATAGCTGGCACCGGTTGAATAAGCAAGGGCTTTGGATTCGCGGATCGTTTGGAAAACAATGCTTCCCATTCCACCACCAAAATAATTATTGAAAATGCTCACCATCGCTTCCTGCGAAGCATCAAATGGTTTGATATTCCTTACCCAAAAAACTTCACTTTGTACCATGTCATAATCTGCAAATAAGACTTTGTTCTTTTCCTGCTTTGCATAAGTAAACGATATTTTTTCCGGGGCTTTCGTAAAGCTTGAAGGAATCGTGTGATTTTTTTGAATTGCCTGAACAAACTCCTTCATTGGCTTTGGACCATAGTAAATAACCGTGTGCTCATAGTTCATCAATTGATCCAATTGATTCACAAGATCACCCGCTTTCAAATTATTCAATTCTTCATTGCTGATGACTGTATTAAAGGGATTTTTAGCACCAAACTGAGCATAGGTTCTTAAGCCGGTAGCGATCGCTGCTTTATTCAACTTACTATTCTCGCGACCTTTTATCCAACGTCCTTTCAGGGTTGCAAGGGCTGCTTCATCCGGTTTTACATTACGTAAAACTTCCTCAAAAAGGGAAACTGCTTTTTCAAAATTTTCCTGCAAGCCACTAATGCTGATGGTTGTATTTTCTGCACCCACACTAATATTATAGCTGCAGGCAATATCATAAAATGCTTTGCTGATCTCTTCTGCAGACATCTTGTCTGTTCCTAAAAACTGCAAATAAGCTACGGCATTGCTAAGGGTCGGATTGCTCCAGGAACCGATATCAAACCGATAGTATAAATTAAACAGGGCATTATCCTTATTCTGTACATAAAGTACATCGGCTATACCGGCTTTTCCACGGGTAATTTCTTTATCATAATCAAGCCACTGTGGTTTGATGTTTCCAACAGGCATAGCAGAGATTTTTTCTACAAAAGGAGACGCTTTACCGGCATTGGTCTCTACGGGAGTAATAGCGGGTTTTTCCACCTTAACCATATCCGTATCCACGCCTTTTCTTTTATTGACGACTACATAATTTTCACCAAAATATTTATTGGCCACTTTCACAATCTGCTCCTTGGTTACTTTATGCATGTCATCCAAAGAAGAAACATCTGCGTTCCAATTTGTTCCTTTGCTTTGAATATAAGAAGTCAACAAGGATCCAAGACGGGCATTGTTATTATCTGTTCTTCTTAATTCACCCAATTTGAAATTGGCAACAATTGATTTTACCAAAGCAAAATCGAAATCACCTGACTTGATCTTATTTAATTCAGTCAACAACAAAGGGCGTAATTCTTCCAGGGTCTGACCTTCTTTTGGCGAAGCCGAAAGGACAAACATGCCGTAATCTTTCAATTGCTGAAAACTGACACTCGCTCCCTGAACCTTCTGATTTTTATTCAGGTTGATATCAAATAAACCGGCAGAACCATTATATAATAACCGATTGATCACTTGTAAAACAAGTGCATCCTCGGTACCTGTAGCAGGAGTACGGTAGCCCATCATAAAGCTTTCTGCACTTGGCCCGAAAACCTCTTTCTCAACCACAGAAGTGATGGGTTTCTCAGGAGCAGGATTATAGAGTTCAAAAGGCTTTGATTGCATATAAGAAAAATGCTGATCAATTTTTTTGATCACCTCATCGGCTTTAAAATCGCCGGACATGATAATGGCCATATTGTTCGGCACATAATATTTATCATAATAGGCCTGTATGGCTTTTATGGAAGGACTTTTTAAATGCTCAATCGTACCAATGGTGGATTGCTGTCCGTAATTATGCGTCGGGAAAAGATTGTACAAAAATACTTCATACGCCTTACCGTTATCATTATCCAACGAACGGTTCTTCTCTTCATAAACAGCTTCTAACTCTGTATGAAAGATCCGGATTACGGGATGACGGAAACGCTCCGCCTGAATCAACAGAAACTTATCCATGGAGTTGGAAGGAATGTCTTCTTTATAAACAGTTTCCTCATACCAGGTATGCGCGTTCGTGCCTTGTGAACCAAGGTTACTCATGAGTTTATCGTACTCATTGGCAATGGAATATTTAGACGCTTCCCCGGAGAGACGATCTATTTCAGCATAGGCTTTCTTCCTGGCTTCAGGATCCGTAATGGTTGTATATTTTTCATAGGCATTCGTGATGGAATCTATGTAGGGTTGTTCCTTTTTCCAATTCAGCGTTCCGAATTTATCCGTTCCTTTAAACAGGATGTGCTCCAGGTAATGGGCAAGGCCTGTATGGTCTTTCGGATCGGTATTACTTCCCGCTCTAACTGCTACATTCACAGCTATGCGGGGTTCTTTTTTATTTTCAGAAAGAATGACTGTCAAACCATTTTTCAAAGTATAGAATCGCGCATTAATTGGATCGTTATTGACATACTTGTATGTGTAGCCATTTGCAGTGGCTTGTTTCCAGGAATGGTCGGTCTGCGCACTTACTGAAAACGTAATGACAGTAAACACGAATAGAAATAAAAATTTGTATGATTTCATATGTTGTTTTAAGTATTAAAAAGGGGTATTATTTTTTTCTGCTTTCATATTCAGCCACAGCAGCATCAAGCAGTTCTATAAACTTCTTAATGCTTTGATCAAAGCCGTACCCTTCAGTCACTAACCTTTTCTCATTATTGTCCAGGAAGAAATAGTAGGGCTGCGTATTGGCATTGTAAACCGTCACCTGCAAATCGGCATTTTTATCGCCCATGTCGGTAATTTGTTTTCCTAAGGCTGGTGAGAAGTATTGCTCATCCGGTTGCAGATCCACATCTCTGTGCACATCTACATAAAGAGAGGCAATCACAAAATTATCTTTTAGGCGACGCATCACTTCCGGATCACTCCAAACAGAGCCTTCCATTTTGCGGCAATTCACACAATTGATCCCGGTGAAATCCAACATCAATGGCCTGTCTAATTTTTTAGCAATAGCCAGGGCTTCGTCGTAATCGAAGTAAGTCGTCATGCCATATTTCACCACTACTTCCGGCTCATACATTTTCATGCGGTCGTAATACTTAACAGGATGAGGCATTTCATTATCGCCTGTACCGGCTGAACTACCACCACCTCTGATCGCAGGTGCAGACGTAAAGTCCTGTGTCCCCATCGGAGGCACAAAAGCACTGACAGCTTTTAATGGCGCACCCCACATTCCGGGTAACATATACAGCGCAAATGAGAAAGCTGAAATGGCAAAGAACAAGCGTGGAATACTAATAAATGAAATCCCAAAATCATTTTTCGGAAGTTCATCATCGTGATGGAATTTCAATTTCCCCAAAAGATAAATACCCCATAAAACAAAAATGACGATCCAAAGAGCGATGAACACTTCTCTATCCAGGATGCGCCAGCCTTTTACGAGGTCTGCGTTGGACAAGAATTTCAAAGCAAGAGCAAGTTCTAAGAATCCAAGAGAAACCTTTACGGCATTTAACCAGCCACCTGCTTTTCCGAGCATATTCATTTTACCCGGGAAGAAAGCAAAAAATGCAAAAGGCAAAGCCAGTGCGATGGAGAATCCAAACATTCCTAATAATGGTCCGTAATAACTACCACGGGCAGCAATCACTAATAAATTTCCAATGATCGGTCCTGTGCAGGAGAATGAAACCAGTACAAGCGTAAGAGCCATAAAGAATATTCCCATAAAGCTCGTGGCTCCTGCTTTACTATCCGCCCTGTTTGACCAGGCACTTGGAAGAGTAATTTCAAATGCTCCCAGGAAGGAAATACCAAAGATTAAAAATATGAGGAAGAAAACAAAGTTTGCAATCCAGTTTGTCGCGAGGTTATTTAATGCTGTCGGGCCAAATATGACTGTAATTAAAAAGCCAAGAAGTGTAAAAATAAACACGATGGAGGTGGCATACAAAAATGCGTTTTTAATGCCTTCTGCTTTTGTCTGACTTCTTTTTATAAAGAAACTCACTGTAACAGGAATCATTGAAAACACACAAGGTGTGATGAGGGCAATTAATCCACCGGCAAAGCCCGCCAGGAAAATCCAGGTAAGTGACCTGGTGGCAACTGTTCCACCTTCTACCACTTCTCCGACGGATGCCTCATTTTTGGTAATGCTAGCACCGGAGCTTCCGGCCGGCAAAACAAATAATTGGAAACTCTGTTCCTGGGGAAGAAATTCTGCTCCCTCCTGGTACATATAACTGATATCCCCTTTTACCAGGAAGCTATCGGTAGGTGTCGCTTTTAAAATCTGCTGCCATTCCACAGAGTCGGTTAAGAAACGTAATTCGCCCAATTCAGGGTTTGTTTCTTTTTGAACCTCCTGCGCCTGAGTTGGGTCGCCTTTTTTAAGATCAGCAATAGCCGCGTCAAACTTCAGTGTCGAATACAAAATTTCGTCATCTGATTTTTGCAAAGCAAAGAGCTTGATTCCGGGGGAGATCTTCCCTTTGATTTTCAGAACTACTTCATCGTTATTGATTCGTTCATAGCTGTAAGTAAACTTAACAGCAGAATCCTGGGCGAAAGTAGAATTGGCAATAAAAAAAGTGGAAATAATTCCAATAATTACCGAGAGTGCGTACCTGGTAAATTTATTCATGAAATACTCTGTTTATGGGTGCATTTTCCGATTAAAATCATTTAAATACAACAGTCATCCGGAAAACTCAGGATGACTGTTGATTAAAATATGATGCTATCAAACAGGTTTCGACCAGCTGATAAATAAAATTGGATTAAATACATGATTTGATTTAGAAGAAGGCGCTTATTTTAGAGCGACAGTAAATTTCTTTGTGGAAGGAGGCAAACATTGTGCATCGTCACATACCATAAACTCTACTGCAACTTCCACGGATGTTTTTACATTCGCTTTTAACTTAACTATCTGTACAAAATTCACTTTATTAGAAAATTGCTTTACATCCACATTAAATAAGGGCTCAAATCTTTGTTCCAATTTTCCCAATTCTTTTGCTTTGCCATCAAGAGTCACCAATGGGTTTTTTGTGAAAGTGATCTCTGTAGGAATAGGTCCTCCTTCGGGTGTCGTCTGAGAATAAATATGCCATCCGTCAGGCATGCTTGCTGTCAAATGAATTTCATACGTTTTATCAGCAACTTTTTTAGAGGTGGCTGTCCAGCTTACGGGGTTTTTAACCATTTGAGCAGAAGCGAAGGTTGCGAAAAGTAATAAAAAAGAAGCTGTAATTAATTTCTTCATGATTTGATTTTTGATGATTCTATTTAAAAAAAATTATTCGTTTAAAATTTATGTGGTGCAATTTAACTAAAA
>JBBPYM010000002.1:0-18012 GCA_038199905.1 Chitinophagales bacterium
ATAGAAGAAGCGCTGAAAAATAACCAGGATGCGTTTTTATAAGCCTGACTACAGTTTTAAATCCTGGCATAAAGTAATAGCCGCCGGGGCAAAAAACATCAAAAGGTTTTCACTTGAACCCGATGAGAGGGCACTTGTAATCATTTGTAAAGATGCTGACCTTGACCGGGCCGAAAATCAATTGTTAGTTCCTGCATTATTTATACGGGCCAGGGATAAGATTGATCATTTACCCACATAACTAAAAATCCAAACCTTATAGGTTAGGCAAAGCGGGTCGCCGCTAACCTATAAGGTTTAGTTTTTTTAGACCTATCACTACAAGCTCAACCTTATAGGTTTACGAACGGGGTCTGTGATATACAGATCAGTCACAAAAATTAATTTGTCAGGAGCGTTCTTTTGCATGCTTGCCTATGAAACCTACCATTAAATGAACGTAGCATTAACGTTTTTCAAATAATTACAAAGGATGACCAACATTTTGTTTAATAAAACATAAGAGGTAGTTTATAGAAGAGTATTTATTGAAGAAGAAAATTATGATAAGTTTACAGAGAAATTGATTTCTGCAATGAAAAAGGTTACTTCAGAAAAAATTTTTGAGTATGAGGGCATCGACATGAGTTCAATGATCAATGAAAAATAACCCGACAGAATCACCAGGATGGTTGAGTAGGCCGTAAGCGAAGGCGCGCAGGTAATTTTGGCGCCAAGAAAAAAAGTAGATTTTCAACCGGGCATTATTACGAACCACAGTAATTGGAAATAGTAAACAAGAAATTGGTGAAACATACTTTAACATCGAAAGTTTTGAAGCCATCCAGAGATTTCATGGCTGGAGAAAACCAGGCATAGGCGGGGCCGACGGCAGGAATGGAAGAGTACATGCGAACAATAACAATCTTTATTTAACAGAATTAAACTGTAACTATTAATATGCGTCTCGTGACTTTGACCCGTTCCCTTGTTACATTTACTAATCTAAAGCTCCTGGCGAAATATGAGATTAGCGCCCTGGATCGGTACCAAAACGGATTACTCATTTTTAAAAACTAGTTATGCATTATTTGAATCCTTGCAGCGAAACCCGGCCGCTTAACACGCTGCAACCATGCAAACCTTACTTCGTTAAACTGGCGATGGGCGTTTTAGCATTGCTTTTGTTTACGTTTCAGTTGCAGGCAAAAGTTAAGGACACCACTTTGAAAACACAGGCAAACGTGATGGTGGAACTAACGTTCACTGCTACCCATAGTTACCCGGACCCCTTCAACCAGGTAACACTGGACGCGGTTTTTACAGACCCAAAAGGCAGGCAACTCCGCGTGCCGGGCTTTTGGGATGGAAACGATAAGTGGAAAGTACGCTATTCGTCCGGTATAACGGGCACGCACAAGTTTAGAACGGAATGCTCCGAGAAGGGTGATGATGGCCTTCACGGCATTACCGGAAAAGTGTTGGTGCGGGCCTATACCGGCAAGAACCCATTGGTGAAACATGGCGCCTTGCGTATTGCTGACGATAAGAGACATTTTGCCTATGGTGATGGCACTCCATTTTTCTGGTTGGGAGATACCTGGTGGATGGGCCTTACCAAACGACTAGAATGGCCAGGTGACGTGAAAGCACTGGCAGCGGACAGAATTAAAAAAGGATTCAATGTAATACAGATTGTGGCCGGTTTATACCCCGATATGCCGGCATTTGATGAGCGCGGTGAGAACGAAGCGGGTTTTCCATGGGAGCGTAACTATTCCCGCATCCGCCCTGAATATTTTGATGCTGCAGACAAACGTGTAATGTTCCTTGCGGACCAGGAATTAGTTCCCTGCATCGTGGGCGCCTGGGGTTATCATTTACCCTGGCTGGGAGAAGAAAAACTAAAACAGCACTGGCGTTACATCATTGCGCGGTGGAGTGCATTACCTGTGGTATGGGTGTCAGCAGGAGAAACTACTATGCCGTTTTACCTGTCAACTTCTAAGGATTCGGATAAAGAACGCCAGAAGAAAGAATGGACAGAGATCATGTCCTACATGCGTGCCACCGACCCGTTTCACCGGCTTGTTACGGCACATCCTTCAAGAACGGCCCGGGCTTCTGTAACAGATGCATCCGTTCTCGATTTTGATATGCACCAAAGCGGCCATGGCTCACCCGGCCCTAAGCAGGCTGCACAGGCGCTTGAAGGCTGGAACGATCAACCCGTTATGCCCGTCATAAGCGGCGAATCGCGTTACGAAGCTTTGGCTATACCTAAGCCATTACCAGCATCCGCTGCCCGCCAGGCGTTCTGGTCACACGCCATTTATACAGGATTTGCCGGTCACACCTATGGCGCAAACGGCGTGTGGCAGGTAAATGGACGCGACAAACCCTATGGTGCCTCGCCGGGTGGCAATAACTGGGGCGTAACACCCTGGAACGAAGCAATGGCGCTGCCCGGATCAACGCAACTGGGTTACGCAAGGCGTTTTATTGAATCTCTTCCGGGGTGGAACAAACTGGAACCCAAACCAGAACTTGTAACAAGTGACTCATCAAACGTCTCACCCATGTGCGCAGCCTTTGGCGACCAGCTTCGCGTAATTTATATCCTCGCACCCGGCACTGTTAAACTTCGCTCACTCATTTCCGGTAGCATTTATAAAGCTTCCTGGTTTAACCCGGTAACCGGAGAAAAACAAGCTGCTTTCACTATAGCTGGTGATGCTTCGGGTAATGCCAGCGCAACATCACCTGCAGGTGACCAGGATTGGGTACTGACACTAACAAAGTGAAGCCTGACTGCGAAGGGCAGACATTTGTTAACAAATCCGAACACCAAAACATTATCCTGATGCCATTAAAGTTTCTTGTTCCAACAATAATTTTCCTCAGCCTTTCCTGCTGCAGAACAGCCACGAACAAAGGTTCGCGGGTAGAGATTAACCCAAATCCAGGTTCGTACAGTGATGGCCGTCCTACAGCAGGCTACCGACTCGACGCGAAAGACCAGGGCATCGTGCTGAAATATGGTTCGGGTCCGGACAGCAGTGACTATCTTGGCGCGCGGGACGTTTTTGTGTACGAAGACAACGGAACTTATTACATGCATTACGACGGAGCAGGTTTGAAGGGCTGGCTCGCCTGTCTTGCTACCAGTAAGGATATGGTAAACTGGCAGGTTAAGGGCCCGGTACTTGATTACGGTGAGCCGGGAACTGACGATGCAAGATCGGCTTCTTATGGCAGCGTTTACTTCGATGGCGCCAAGTGGCACATGTTCTATTTGGGAACCCCAAACGTATCATCGGCACCTGACAACATTCCCGCATTTCCATATCTTACCAAAAAAGCGGAGAGTCAATCTCCCGCCGGCCCATGGAAAAAGCGCTATGATATCAACCCAATTCAAACAAAGCCGGGAACATATTATGCAGGTTCTGTCAGTCCGGGTCATATTGTTAAAACCAACGATGAATACCTGATGATGTTTGCGGCCTCCACTGATGGCCCCGTGATAAAACGCACGCTTAGTTATGCACGAACACAAGATCTTGATAGCTCATGGGTACCTGATGCTGCACCCTTTTTACCACTGGAAGAACAGGTTGAAAATTCCGCGTTATACTTTGAACCGGAAAATAAAACCTGGTTCGTATTTACCAATCATGTGGGCCTGAAAGACAAGCTGGAATATACAGATGCTATCTGGGTATACTGGACCACCGACCTTAAAAACTGGGATCCCCGAAACAAGGCGATTGTGCTGGATTCAACAAACTGCAACTGGAGCAAGTTTATTATTGGGTTGCCGTCAGTGCTTAAAAAAGGTAACCGGCTGGCATTGTTTTATGATGGCAATGAAGCACCAGCGATACCTCCAGGCAATAAAAGCCATATGCGTCGAAATATCGGCCTGGCATGGCTGGATTTGCCGTTACGTCCGCCTGTAAAACGTTTATAAGGGATTCCCTCTGTGTTCCTCTGCGCTTCCTCTTGGCGTTCCTCTGCGGTTAAATATCTATGAACTAGAGCTATCTCGGTTTTTGTAAAATTAAGTTACGAAGAAAACTTGCGAATAAGGAAGCCGTTTAATGAGCTATCAGCCGTCAGCTATCAGCTATCAGCTATTGGCGGTTAGCACTCGGTAACCAATCAGCACCTTTAAGAAAATTTATTCTCTACTGCCGAATGATCAAAAGAGAAGCACCCTTAAGTAAAAAAATAGCCGCAGGCCGAAGACCTGCGGCTGATAGCTGATAGCTGATAGCTGATAGCTGATAGCTGATAGCTGATAGCTAATTATATCCCGGGTTCTGCTGCAGGTTCTTATTAATCAGCATTTCCCTTGTTGGTATCGGGTACAGCAACCTTGTTGCGGTTACATTAAATGCCGCCGGCAGAATCCAGCCATTGAGTGCTTTTAACCTAACTCCTTTTGCATTAACAGCTTCGATAGCTTTACCCGTGCGTATGAGGTCGGTCCAGCGATGATTTTCAAACGCAAGCTCGTGCCTCATTTCATTGGCAACGTTATCCGCGGTTGCCACTGCCAGGTCATCCAGCCCGGCTCTTTTTCTAACCATGTTCAAATAAGGTACTGCCGCAGCGGCTTTATTTTGACTTACCAGGCATTCTGCCAGCAGTAGCAGCGCTCCGGAATAACGGAACACCGGCCAATTATCATCCGTGTTATACTCGACACCTGTATATGGTCCGTGACGGTATTTGTTTACGAAATAATAATAAGCTTTATCTGCTTTTGGCACATAACCCACCGGGCTCAAAACAGCTTCTGCTGTAAAATTATCACCGCTCATGGTGCCTTCTGCCACCTGAATGGAAGCCGGTAAACGCTGATCTGTGACTTCATATGAATTCACCAGCTCCTGTGTCGGAACGTTCCAGCCGCCACTGGATAAGCCTCCCCTGATACTGGTGCCTTTTACACCGAGAATAAGGTCTGTATTAGTTGACTTTGGAATAAACCTCCAGGTGAAATCACTCTGCTGCCCGTCATTTCCCATTTTATATTGAACCTCAAATATTGATTCCCGGCTATTTTTATTAGTCAGGGCAAAGACTTCGGGATAAGTTGGCAGCAAACCGTAACTCATCTTTGTTATGTCCAGCAATTCGGTTTCTGCTTTGGCCAGTTCCTTCGTTGGTTTAGACATATATGCATAGGCTAGCAACATCTTGGCTGCGCCCCTTGTGGCTTTTCCAGACTGTGGGAAAGTGGTTGCCACCGGAAGTTTGGGGATAGCAGCAGTAAGATCTGCAACTATCTGCGTATATACCTCGGCGTCAGTGCTCCGCGGAAGAAACGCACCGTCCGGGCCTGTAAGTTCTTCCAACTGTAAGGGAACACCACCATAGTGCGTTACAAGGTCATAGTAATAATAAGCTCTTAAGAACAATGCCTCTCCCGACAGTGTATCGATAGCACCCTGGCTTAAACCTGTTGCTGTTTTAAGGCGTGTTAACACCGTATTTACCCTCGATATGCCAGAATAATCATTGCCATACCTATTGCCAGGATTATTAGGTTCCTGGCTCGAAATCGGCACATCGAGAAATTGTGTCATTGCTTCCACGCTGCTGCTGGTTCCCCTGTCCGGGGCATAATAAGTGAAAAAGGTATTATCGGATCTCATCTCATCCATATAAATACCCGTTAAAGCAACACCACGGAGGTTGCTGTAAGCTGCAGTTACCGCCTGCTGAAATTGTGCTTTGTTTGTGTAATAACTTACTCCGCTTAAGCTGGTCTCGGGAACCAGTTCGAGGTCCTTGTCGCAGGAAACAAGTCCTAGCGAAACCGCTGATATTATAAAAAATATTTTCTTCATGTTGAATTTTTGAGATTTAAGTATTTGCGTTTCTTAAAAACCGACGTTCACGCCTAATGTCATAATTCTTGAAATAGGGTATGCAGTAAAGTCACGACCCTGGCCAAATCCATTTAAACCGCTAATGCCTGCTTCAGGATTCTGACCAGGATATTTGGTCCATATGAAGGCATTCTGAACGCTTGCATATATCCTCGCATTCTTTATGGCCCTTGTAGTCTTGATCGGCAATGTATAACCGAGGCTTATATTTTTTGCCGCCAGGTAGTCGGCCCTGAAAACCTGCCTGCTGGTAAAGTTGCGGAAGTCTTCTGTTGTGCCGGCCCTTGTTCTTGGATAGATGCCTGTGCCCGGGTTTTCCAGTGAGCGCCACCTGTCTTTTACACCTTTTCTTACGTTAAAAACATCATCGAGGTTTTCGGTAGATTGGTACGCATCGTCTGCAATATCGTTACCTACTGATCCTGCAAGCACTATCGAGAGATCCCAGTTATTATAGTCGAAGCTATTGGTCATCCCGTAAATAAATTTCGGGTTCGGATTGCCTATCCATGTCCTGTCGTTAGCGTCAATTTTTCCATCTGGTTTTCCGTCTGGTCCACCAACGTCGGCAAACCTCGCTGTTCCCACCATGGCGGTAGCATTGTGAGGTTGCGTGTTAAACTCTTCCTCTGTCATGTACACACCGGTATTGATATAGCCGTAGAACATACCTATTTGCTGGCCAACCGCTGTCCGGTTATCATCCCAGTACTGGCGGTAACCACCGATGGGTGCATTGTTGGTTCCAAGTTCTTTTACAATATTTCGGTCAAATGAAATGTTGAAGTTTGTGTTCCATTTAAATTTGCCGGTAAAGTTCCTTGACTCGACGGAGAATTCGTTACCCCAGAAATCGAATCGCCCAATGTTAGAAAGTATTTCAGTGTAACCTGACTGGATGGGAATATCAATAGCATACAATAATCCGTCAGTAACTTTATTGTAGTAATCATATGTAAATGCAATACGGCTGTCAAATAATTCAAGGTCTACACCAAAGTCAAATTGTTTGGTCGTTTCCCAGGTTAAGGCTGTGTTGCCGATGCCACTTAACGTAGCGCCCGGACTCACCGCATTATTAAATACATAATTGGTTGTGTTGATAAGTGCAAGCGATGAGTAATCACCAATATTATAGTTACCCGTTTTTCCGTAGCTCGCCCTGAGTTTCAGGAAATTTATCTTGTCATTATTTTTCAGGAAGTTTTCGTCAGAGGCCACCCATCCTAGTGATACAGAAGGAAAATTGCCATACTTGTTGGATGTTCCGAACCTTGATGAACCATCCCTCCTGAAGGCAACAGAAAGCAGGTATTTGCTGTCGAAATTATAATTCACACGCCCGATATAAGACAATAACTTAGATTCGGACGCTCCAGCGGTACCGATCCTGGTGGTAGCCACATTAATCCATTGAACATCGTCACTCGGAAACTGTGATGCTGAAATACTGCTGCTTTCATTGTTGAACTTTTGAGCCGTATACCCTGCAAGCAGGTCGATGTTGTGTTTGCCAAAAGATTTTTCATAGGTCAGCGTATTCTCTGCCAGCCATGTCAGGAAGGTACTGGTGGCATAACTTCCTGTGGCTGGCTGTGGAGGTGCACTACCCAGCCCACCCTGCGCCGTAGAGGGGTTAAAAGACCTCGACACACTGTTATTCGTATTGACGTTAGCGCTTATCTTATATTTCAGGCCTTTAAAAATTTCATATTGCGCATAAGCATTTACGAGAAGTGTAGTATTTTTTACCGGGTTTTGTCTTTCTGTTACTACCCGATAATAATTTGGGTTGGCAAACATACCAGGTTGTGAATAAGAAAGCGGGTAAGTACCGTCAGCATTTTTGTAATTTAATGAGGGATCCATCAAAAAAGCATTCTGTATGATGTTGCGCCCATTATCAAGGCCTGGGGTGATCTGGCTTCTCCTGTATACAAGATCCAAATTCAGACCTACAATAAATTTATCAGATACGTTATAAATATTATTTGACCTGCCGGTAAACCTTTCAAAATAGGTGTTGAGAATAGCACCTTCCTGGCGGTTATAATTTAGGTTAACGGTCGACTTCAAATCCTGCACTCCTGAAGAAAGAGATAGGTTATAATCCTGCGTCAGTGCATTTTGTAACAGGATGTTATACCAGTTTGTGCCATCTTTATACTGCGAAGGATTTTGATAAACCGCCGGCACCCCACCTGTATATTTTTCATACTTGGCAGCGTCCTCGTACCATTCTTTTTTATACTGCGCGAATTCCTGCGCATTCATAAGATCAGGTTTTCCCTGGTCGGTTACTTTTGTTACACCTACATAGGAACTGAAATCAATACTTTTTTGACCAATTTTGGCCTGCCTTGTCGTAACCAGAATCACTCCATTGGCCGCGCGCGATCCATAAAGAGCCGATGCAGACGCATCTTTCAGGATTGTGATGGAGGCGATTTCGTCAGGACTGATCGTTTCCAATCCGCTTGTAGTTGGAAAGCCGTCAATCACGATAAGCGGGCTGTTACCTCCACGCGGTGAGGCAGCACCGCGAATACGGATAGACATATTTGCTCCAGGCTGGCCGGTGTTATTATTGATCTGAACCCCGGGAAATTTACCCTGCAATTTCTGCCCGATGTTATTCACCGGCATATCTTTAACCTCGGCAACATTAATGGTACTCAATGAACCAGTAACATCCCTTTTCTTTTGCGTTCCGTAACTCACAACAACTACCTCGTTAAGATTACCACCTCCAACGGACAATTTGATGGTTAGGTCAGCATTATTACCTACACGCATCTCCTGTGTCTGGTAGCCAACATAAGATACCACCAACACTGCCGTAGAACGGTTACCATTAATCGTAAACACGCCATCGTCTTTGGTAGAAACGGCCTGGTTTGTTCCTTTGATTGAAACGGTAACACCACCCAGGGGTTTCTCATCTGTGGCGTCCACCACCTTTCCCGAAATGATGCCCTGCTGAGCCTGCGATTTTATAACAGGCAAAAGGCATGATAGAACAAGTACCATAAAGTGTACTCGTAGCCGGATTGAAAAAATGTGCTTAAGCATAGTCATGGTGTTTAGATACTTTTTTGTGTTTGTTTCGTTAGTGTAATTCTTCAGAGAAACCCGGAGTGTCTCAAGGCAAACGTTTTAAATTAGTGAGGAGATAAGAATCGTGTAATTTACACTAAACAAATATAATAGCCGAGGTGCTGCATGGAGATGTAAATAATAATATATTTTTTGTACTGTTTGATATTTACCACGAATAATTATCCTGTGTGAACATCCACATGTGATAAAAGGAAAATTACAATTATATTGCTTCCAAAATACAGCGCCAATCGTGCAACCAGCTATACAGCATTTATAAATACAGCGCCCGCAGAAACCGGGTTCAACCTCTTTCCTCCATTTGTTTAACATCAATTTTTAATGCATGAACATCATATATTCGCTTTTTTGCTTTTTTCTTTTCTTTACTGTCAACCTGGAAAATGAGGTTTATAGCCAGGGCATGATAACCCATGATAAACAGAATGGATCTGTTCTTATTAAAGATGGAAAAGGAAACCTTTCCCTGAAACTTCTGTATAAAAGCCGCTGTGTGATAAGTGATGTTGAAGTAATGAACAAAAACGTGGTTGCTAATGCTGCCGGGATATATAGCGCTATTAAGGTGGGGAATGATTGGTTTACAACGGCCGAAAGCATAAAAGATCCTTCAATTTCTGTTGCAGGAAATACGGTTGAAATAGCCAACATAAGTTTTGGTAGCCAGGAGAGGTTTGTTACCGAGAAATGGATATTTAAAACTTATGCTGATTATATAGAGTGGACGATCGAAAGAAAATATTCCGGCGAGATGCAACTTGAAGATACAGGCATTCCTCAATGGTCTTTCAACAATATGAAAACCTGGACGGGCGCACTGCTGGGCACGGGGGGCGTTGCCTGGTGTAAGCTCTTTGATAAGGTAAACGCCTCCCTTGCCAATCACACTGGTGAAGTGGCGCTTTGGAACCAGGAGAATAAATCTGGCCTGTTTATTAAATCAATTAATAACCCCGGCCAGCAGATGGCACTGCGTTTTAGCAGGCAGCCAGACGAACGGTGGACCTTAAATTTCACTGCCAGTGAACAACGAACAGGTACGCGGCACACTTTAAGCAGGTTCATCAACGATCGACAGGATATATGGTCGCCTATAACGGTCAGGGGTACTGCCAAAGTCACCTACCGCCTGGCGGCTTTCGATTATGACACGGCGTATGATCGTGGTAAGTTTGCCGGACTGAATGGCGAATCTATCCGCAGCGTTATGAATACGATCGCGAGAGTAGGGGTAATTGATGATAAAATAATGGGTTCTAACAACTGGCACGTAGATGCCGGTTATGCTGTGCTGCATGAACACTGGATCGCGCAAATGGGCCTGGGCATCAACGACTCCAACTATCTCTCCAACTATAAAAAAACACTTGATAATTACCGGGACAACGCCATTTCTGCCGACGGCCGGGTTAAATCGAGATGGGCATATAATAAGGCTGACGCCGAACCTGGCACCTACGATGAAAAGGGTTTCTATGAAGCCCAGTGGGGAAGACTGCTGGATGCAAATACCGGCCAGGTAACGAATGTAGCCGAATTGTTCCAGATAAACGGCGACCTTGAATGGGTGCGCACACACAAGGCAAGCTGCGAAAAAGTGCTCGAGTTCCTGCTCAGGCGCGATTCAGACAATGACGGGCTTGTTGAGGCACTCACCGAATCTTATAAAGAAAAAAAAGGCAGCGACTGGATAGATGTTATATGGGCCTCCTGGGAAAACGCTTTTATCAATGCGGAACTTTACCAGGCTCTTCTGGAATGGGCCGAAGTAGAACAATTGCTTGGCGATAAACCACGTGCTGACAACTATATCGCGCTCGCTGCAAAACTGAAAAAAAGATTTAATCAGCCTGTTAACGAAGGCGGCTTCTGGGACCCCGAAAAGGAATGGTACGTTTACTGGCGCGACAAAGATGACCGCATCCATGGCAGCAATCTTGTAACGCCCGTTAATTTTATGGCTATAGCCTACAACATTTGCGATGACAAGAACAGGCAGGCCGCTATCCTGAAAAAAACTGAAGAGCTGATGCAAAAGGAAAGCCTGTTTATGTGGCCTATTAGTTTCTTCCCTTACGCCGAAGATGAAGGCTTACACGTGAACTATCCCTTTCCAAATTATGAGAATGGCGATATCTTCCTTGGCTGGGGGGAACTTGGCGTCAGGGCTTACAAAAACTACGATCCGGCTATCGCGGTGCGTTATATCAGTAACGTGCTGGCGCAATACGAAAAAGACGGACTGGCATTTCAGCGGTATAGCCGCGTCAAGGGCGAGGGAAGAGGAAATGATATCCTTGCTAATAATTCACTTTCTATTGTGGGACTTTACAGGAACATTTATGGAATACAACCGAAATACAATCGCCTGTACCTGGCTCCTCATCTTACAAAAGATCTTAATGGCACCCGGGTAAAATACTGGATGAGGGGTGTTAATTATATGATCGGGCTTTCTGTGGATGACTACACAATTAATGCAAACCTCTTTACTATCCAATCTAATAATAGTTTTGGAATGAGCACCCACAAAAATCAATTGCGCTATTTTTATAATGACAATGCTGCTCCATCCATGACATTAACGCTTGACAAAGCGCAAGAAACCCGCTTAACGATCAGTAGCTGGCAACCGGAAGAAAAAAAGTGGGCTCTTACATCAACAGGAAAGAACGCCGCAAAAATTAAATACGAAATCGCCGGCCTGCTTCCCGGAACCACCTATTCCATCTTTAAAAATAATAAAGGATTTATGAAACTCAGGTCCGATAATCTTGGCCAAATAGTTTTCAGCGATACCAGTTCGAGCCAGGGAAATAATTATTCACTTACAGCTAATTAAAAATAAAGCATCCGTTTTATGTAATAATTTCATGGTCAATTAAGCTGCCATGAAATCCTTATTCTTTGTTTTAGTCTGCCTGCTAACTTTTACCAAAAATTACAGCCAGTCAACGGTGTCTATCAGCCGCGTGGATCCTACTAACTGGTGGATCGGCATGAAAAATCCCACGCTGCAGTTACTGATTTACGGACCACAGGCTGGTAAACTCAACTACTCTATTAACTATCCGGGTGTAAAGCTGGTAAAAACGAGTAAGGTCGAAAACCCGAATTATGCTTTTCTCGACCTGGTTATTGCTGCTTCCGCGAAGCCCGGTACGTTTCAAATCCTTGGAAAGTCGGGTGATAAAACAGTTACAAGATCTTATGAGCTGAAGGCGCGTACAAAGGAGCCAAAAGGACTGGGCGTTTCGGCCGCCGATTTTATCTACCTCCTCATGCCCGACCGCTTTGCCAACGGCGACGGCTCCAATGATAAGTTCGCAGACATGGCTGATACCAACGCCGATCCTAAAAATCCGTACTGGCGCCATGGCGGTGATTTTAAAGGCATCACGGATCACCTGGATTACCTGCAGGAACTGGGCGTTACGTCGCTATGGCTCACGCCGGTTATTGAAAATGATGAGCTGCTGAAAAAGGAAGCCTCTGACCGGATGCAGGCAGGTTATCATGGCTACCATTTTACGGACCACTTTAAAATAGATCGCCGCTTTGGAGGCAACGAAGGTTATATAAACCTTTCCAAAGCAGTGCACCAGCGCGGAATGAAACTTATCCAGGATGCAGTGTACAATCATATCAGCGATGATCATTGGCTGTATAAAGATCTTCCATCGAAAGACTGGTTAAATAACTGGCCATCTTATACAAACAGCTCACACAAGGAGCAGTCATTATACGACCCACACGCCGCCGCATCAGATAGCACCCTGCTGCTCGATGGCTGGTTCACACCCTTCCTGCCGGACCTTAACCAACGAAATCCCTTCCTGGCAAACTACCTTATTCAGCATGCCATCTGGTCAACTGAAATGTTCAGCGTCGATGCCTGGCGCATCGATACCTATAATACAATGACCAGGCTTTTATGAACCGCTGCAACAAGGCCCTGCTCACCGAATATCCTGCTATTCATCTTTTCGGGGAATCCGTTTCTTCGAGTCCGTTGCCGCTTTCCTATTTCGTAAAAAGCAACGTGAACTTTCCCATTTAAAAGTAATCTTCCAGGCACCCTGGATTTTCCACTGAATTATGCAATCAATGATGCCCTCAATCAAAAGTTTGGCTGGGATGAAGGTGTTAGCAAAATGTACCAGGTGCTCGCGCAGGATATTGTGTATGCGGACCCCATGAAACTCGTCACTTCGCTCGATAACCACGATATGGACCGTTTTTTATCAGTTGTAGGTGAAGACTTTTCCAAATATAAGATGGGTGTCACCTTGCTGCTTACTACCCGTGGCATCCCATCCTGGTATTACGGTACCGAAATACTGATGAAAAATTTTAAAAACCCGACAGATGCAGAAGTACGGCAAAATTTTCCTGGCGGCTTCGCGGATGATCAGAATAATAAATTTACCGCAAACGGCCGTACCGAAAAAGAAAATGAAGCTTTTAATTATGTGAGAACACTGGCCAGCTACAGGAAAAATAATGCCGTGTTGCATTCGGGTAAACTGATGCAGTATGTTCCGCAGGAGGGTGTGTATGTATATTTCAGGTATAGCAATGAAAAGTCTGTAATGGTCGTCACCAATACCAATGACAATGAACAAATTCTTTCTACTGAAAGATTCAGTGAACGCATTGCCGGTTTTTCAAGAGGTATAAACGTTATAACCAACCAGTTATCTAACGATCTTTCCTTCGTTCGCCTGCCGGCCAGATCATCGCAAGTCATAGAACTGATCAGATAAAAGCTTGCCTTTAACAATTAAGCTGTTAAACGAAATAATGAGCCTTATTAAAATCCCTGCGAAGTCGGTGATCAACATGGTTGGTGTGTACGGTAATACGGCTACCAATCCCTCCAACCCCAATACGCCGCCACGTTTTGTTTACTCCTCGGGCAAGATGCACGCACTGGATGAAATGTTCACCATATTAATGATCTATGTGCCTTGCAACGAAGGCAATGAAAAGGTGAATGCCGAATAACTATTTGTTTTTAGTGGGATCATAAGCATTAGGTATCTTTTCAGTAGAATCTGTTGGTATTTGAACCGGCATATTGCTGCTATCAGTGGTTAATACCTTTACTGGCATTGAATCAGAGTTTTCCATGGGTGAATCTGTTTTGGGATTTTCACCGCAGGAACCGAGCGATACAGATAACACAAATAATGAAACGACGATCGATTTGGATGTACTGATCATAAAATGATATTTGCATAAATTTACAAAAGGTTCAGGAAAGGGCATTCATCACGATAAAATACGCCATGGAAAAGAAAGTTTTACGAGCCGGCATCATAGGATCGGGTTTTGCTGCCAAATTTCATTACGACGCCCTGGCGCGTGTTTTTAGTACAAAGGTTGAAGTGATCGGCGCTTACTCGCCATCCTCAAAAAACCTGCAGGAGTTTACCGGCTTAAGAACTATAAGGCCTTTTGAAACAGCGGAAGCACTTGTTGAAAACGCTGATGTTATTCATGTTTGTACCCCGCCCGTCACGCACGAGTTGTATGTAATTGCAGCCTTGCAGCAAAACAAACATGTGATCGTTGAAAAGCCTTTTACGGGTTATTTTGGCGATGGCACCGAAAGTTTTAATGGAGACACTTTTTCCCGTGAGCTGGGCCTTGAACACACCCTGCAAAGTATCAGCCGCATGCTTGACGCAGAAAAGAAAAGTGACGGAAGCATCATGTATGCCGAAAACTGGATCTACGCCCCGGCCATTCAGAAGGAAAAAGAACTGATTGAAAAAACAGGTGCACAGGTGATCTGGATGCATGGCGAAGAATCTCATTCGGGCTCTCATTCACTTACTTATGGACAATGGAAATTTTCAGGTGGTGGCTCTATGATCGGCAAAGGTTGTCATCCTTTGTCGGCAGCTATTTACTTTAAACATGTAGAAGGGCGTGCCCGTTTCGGTAAGGCTATCCGCCCAAAAACTATCTCTTCACGCACACATGCCATTACCCGTATGCCGGGATTCCGGGATGATGGATACTTAAAAACGACTTACAAGGACACGGAAGATTTTGCCATGTTACACGTGGTATTTGAAGATGGAACGATTGCTGATTTGTTTGCAAGTGAACTGGTACTGGGTGGCGTACATAACTGGATAGAGGTAAACACTACCAATCATAGAACCATCTGTAATATAAATCCCAATACCGCCATGCAGGCGTACACACCCTCTGAGAAACATTTTAAAGATATTTATGTAGTTGAAAAAACCGAAACTAAACAAGGATGGTCCTCTATTTCACCCGATGAAGGATGGTTTGCCGGTTACCAGCACGAAATGGATGCATTTTACCGTTCGGCCGCGTATGGTGAGCCCATAGAAAGCAACAGCATGCTTGCGGCAGATGTTATGGCAACAATTTATGCCGGTTATGTGTCTGCGGAACGGAAAGGCGCTGAAGAAACAATCACATTATTTTAAAGGAACAGGTTCTGAACCGGTTCTGAACCTTCAGCAGCTAGAATTGTTATTAAGGTACTACCATTATTGTAATTAAAAGAATTCATCATGAAATATAATGATCTTACTCCTGAAGAGGAAAGAGTGATAGTTAGGAAAGGCACCGAGCGTCCGTTCATCGGTGAGTACACTGATAGTAAAGAAAGTGGCACCTATATTTGCCGCCGTTGTGATGCGCCTTTGTATCGCTCGTTGGATAAATTCGATTCCCATTGCGGCTGGCCGAGTTTTGACGATGAGATTCCCGGTGCCGTGCAACAGGTGCCTGATGCTGACGGAAGTAGAATAGAAATTTTATGCGCCAATTGCGGTGGCCACCTGGGTCATGTATTCAAGGGTGAGCGGCTGACAGCTAAAAATACAAGACACTGTGTTAATTCTATCTCTATGAAGTTTATTAAAGATGAATGACGTCCTCGTTTTTGATGTACATGTATATAACAAATGGGCAAGACGGCAGTAAGTATCCAGGGTAGTTTTGATTTTAATGTTCCCGAGCCGTCGGAAGGCATTCTTCTGAAAACGGAACAAATGCCGTGGATTAGAATAAGCAGCAATGTTCCATACTTCGTTACTGATACCGGCGAGCATTGGTCACCGTTAGGGCAGAATGATGCTGTAACCTGGCCAGACCTCGCCGGCGCCTTCCGGCGTAAAGATCTTGTTGCCGTTGAGGCATATTTTGAAATGCTTGCTCGGCACGGGGTGAATTGTTTGAGGTTAATGCTTGAATATTGTCACGGTGAGAGCCGTTATCTCGAAAGGCCCGCTGGTGTTTTTCAACCAAATATGGTGCGCTTGTGGGATGATATTTTTTCCCTGTGTGAAAAGTATGCTATTCGTATTCTACTTACACCATACGATACGTTTTGGATGTGGCGCCGCTGGTCGCACCATCCATACAATTTGACTAATAACGGCCCCTGTGCCAAACGCTCGCAGTGGCTTCTTTGTCCTGCAACCCGCGCGGCTATCAAAAATCGCTTATACTTTGCAACAGCGAGATGGGGCGCCAGCGGCGCGCTTTTCGCCTGGGACCTCTGGAACGAGATAAGTCCGTCGCACGGTGGCAACTCTGCAAAAGGATTTTCGGCGTTTATACACGATATAGGTGGTTTTTTGCGACAAACCGAACTGGAACTGCACGGCCGGGCGCATCCGCAAACCGTTTCCGTTTTCAGCCCGGTGCTGCAAAAGGATTTAAAGATCGCAGAAGCCGTGTTCAGGCATCCCGCCCTTGATTTCGCAAGCATACACCTTTACGAACAGAATAGCATAGACAATCCTAGAAACACAATAGCCGCAGCTTCAACAACCGGCAGACTGACCCGCCAGGTACTCGGTGAACTAAAAGACAAACGTCCTTTTTTTGATAGCGAACACGGTCCTATAAAAACCTTTAACGCCTATCGAAAGAGTCTGCCCGAAGATTTTGATGATGAGTATTTCCGTCATATGCAATGGGCGCACATCGCATCCGGTGGCACAGGCGGCGGCATGCGCTGGCCTTACAGGCACCCACATACGCTAACGCCGGGTATGCGAAAAGCACAGCTTTCCCTAAGTGGTTTTATTCGCCTGGTAGCATGGAATAGTTTTGATCGTGTAAACATAAATGAAGAAATTGTATTGTCTGATAAAGGCTTAACCGCTTTCGGTTGCGCCGATGGTCACCAGGCCATAATTTGGTTGCTGCGAACAGACTCGGTTGGTAAAAATAAATTGCTTCGGCGAAGTGTGAAGGCTGAACCGGTGACTGTTTTTATACCCCTGTTGTTACCTGGTTCTTATATGGTTACAATTTGGGATACTTTGAAAGGCGTTGTCGTTAACAGCTTTGAACATGTAAACGTTGGCGCTTTTGAACTGCGCTTGCCGCCAGTTCAGGCGGATATTGCTGTGTCGACTGTTTTTAGGTGAAAGTGAGATTCTGTTCGGGAGTTGAACCCATTTTTGAATATGTCAACAACCTTATTTCCAATCGCGCTTTTCTTGTGTCCCTTGTGCCTTCTTTGTGTGCCTTGTGGTTGAAAAAAAGTTGTGAACGTTATGCTTCATAGTCAATTTAACCACACAAGGAAGGCACAAGGGATACAAGGAGCTTTTGATTGTATTCGGAAGAACTTGCATTACATGATTGATCTTGCACCATCCCTGCAGATGGTGTAATTGAATCATGGGTTTGATCTGTAAGACGCAGACTCCGTTCTTAAACCTATGAGGTTGAACTCGCGGGCATGTCACCCGACAATTTAAACCTAATAGGTTAGGGCAGACCCGGCAGGTGCTGGACCGGAAACACTCCCGCTAACCTATAAGGTTTTGCAATCATGCTGACATAATTTAGTGATTAATCTTATAGGTTTAGAACACGGACCCTTTTCGTGCGTATTAGTGAAAAAAAAACCTGCCGTGCATCCCATAAGCACCATGAGAGGTTACACAGAAAGCAAAGTGGTACCTTTGTAATTGGTCTCAAAAAACGCAACGCCCGCCAA
>JBBPYM010000003.1:0-3360 GCA_038199905.1 Chitinophagales bacterium
GCCCATTTTGAAATCCAACATTACTCCAAGGTGCAGAAGGTATATTCTCACCTTGAACTGTGCTTGCTCGAACATCACTACTTAAAATGAATTGATGTTCCTCTCCTCCGTTTTCAAAGTTGTCACCTCCGTTGCTTATCGTAACAAATTCGTATCCGATGGTATTTTGCCCGATAGAATTATACAATGCATTTAAACTGTTGGATGAAACTTTATAAACAGTTAGGGGTACCAAATTTGATAAAGCACAAGTGAGATACTCGGTTGTAGTTTTTAGATACGTTGGCATTAGTCCCTTTTCCCCGCTTGAAATAGTTGGGCTTTCCTTTTTACCGTAATAGTAACGCATGATCTCAGGTTTGCTATTTATACCATCGAATGTTTCCACTTTTTGAATTCTTACTCCCCCTGTTATTAGGTTAACAGGCACCTCCATTTGTTTACCTTGAAGATATGTCATGGTCGCACTTGTGGCAGTGCACTGGCGGCCATTTTCTACTTCTATTTGATAGCTGTGTCCAGCCTCTAGGGTAACAAAGTAAGAACGAGCTTTTTCCGGGGATGGACCAAACACATACGGATTTCCTACCTCAGTATTCGCATTATCACCCTGTTCATAAACCCTGAGCTTAGTGGTGGGCGATGTAAGGTCTTTAATCCAAAACGATCCCCTAATATGGATTTTATCATCTGGGCATTCTGGGTCACCAGACTTACTCACCCCTAAAGTTAATGTAGCTGTTTGATTAAAATCAATGGGCTTTGTAGAAGCAGTGTCAGAAGGTTGGCTATGATCATTAACTCCTGTATTGACGAAAACACTCTTTGAAATTGGTGAAAGTCCGACAGTTTTCGCTCCTCTATAGGTATTTGGTTCATATTTAAAATTGCTGTGACCTCCGGTAGGATAGGTAATACTTGTTAGAATGCCTTTTGATGAGGCGGATGCATCTATTTCTTTATTCGCGCCAAGACCCGATTTTTTCATATACTGTACAACCATCTCAGGCACCGTCGAAGGATCCGTCAACTTTGGAAAAGGTTCTTTGTTGTTGTTTACACCATTGTAGTAGCCCCAATGATCCTGCGCAAAAGAAAGTCTTACCGGACAAGTTGTTGGGTCATCGTAAGTGAATTGGTAGTTTTTGCTTGGATCCTCCATTGCTATTTTTTGCAAAAAAACACGCTTGTTGGCTGTTTTTAAATAGGAAAAATCAAAACGTTCAACTTCCTGATTTGATTGATCGAGCGCTTGTATATTCGATATTAAACTATAGCCGGTCACCTCAGGATGTGGAACGGAATTGCTAATTACTACCTTTCCTTCTTCGGGAATATTACTATGAATTTCCTTTAATTTAACACCAGATATCGTTAAATTATAATTGATAATTGGAGTTGTATTATTCCTCGCACCACGAGTTCCGTCACAATCTTCCTGCATTGGCGATGAAATCAATGTTTGTTGCTGACTAGCAACATATCCATAACTGTCTCGCTCATACACAAATGTAACAACATCACCATACGGATGTGTGATCGTTGATAAGTACCAAGCTGATGAATAAAACTCCGCTATGGAATGCCCTGATCCAGAAGCCTTGTTGCGTGAATTTTCTTTTTCAAGAAAAGTATATGCTACTCCATCTGATGTTGTGATTCTATACCCGTCTTCAGTGGTCAAAGAAATCGCTTCAATTCTTATTTCTTGTTTCGGAATCATCAAAATTTTATGATCGCTATCAATCACAAATTTTCCCGAATGTCCGTTAAAATTGAACATAAATAAATCCATTTCTGAATCTATATCAGGATTATTTCCTGCATCACGAAAATAAGTCAAGGCTTCCACACTTTGCATTCCGCCATCCCTATGAACAATTTCATCAGGTAAGTATTCATTTCGTTCATTGTCTGGTAAATCTCTTACGATACGCGTAATTACCCCACCTATAGATAGGCTCCATCCTAAGCCAGTTCTTGAACCTAATTCATCAACTTTAATTCCGTTGGAATTATAATTTAGCATTATAGGAACGGATAAATTTTTTGTGCGAAATTCATACAGTGGAATGTTTTGAAGCATCGTCCCAGAAAACAAACCTACAGGTGTTTGGCCATATTTGCCTAATTCATAAGCGTTGGGAGAAGGAGGAGTTAGCTCCAAGAACGCCTGCGCAAAAAGTCCGCAGTTATAGAAGGGAGCGGTTAAAAAAATGAATACAGTAATAAATTTAATTTTTTGAAGCAACATGGTTATTTTATTTATCTGTTTTTAAAATGCAATCTTTTTTTTCTACTGCCAGCCCAATCGTATCACCCACGGGCTTCTATAAGGTGTGTGCTTCTTATAAAGAAAGTCATACCCAAACATAAACGTTCCGCTTACTTTCTTGCTAATTTTATAAGTATTGCATATACCAGCTATAAGTGAAGGTTCGGGATGATTTATTTTTTGATCTTTTGCCAATAGGTATGGATAAGGTTTCCAAGTGGCTTCGTACCATCCCTGAAAACTAAAGCCATAAAAGAGTTTCACATCCATGCCTGCTTTTGCTACAATACCTTCATAACTGAATGCGATGTGTTGAATGTCCTTCCCTAAACCCAATTTGGTAGAGGCACCAATCATTGGGGTTAACAGACCTGTTAATTTAAATCCCAGTGTAGCGCCAACATTAACAAGTATAGGTTCATTGAGCGCTTTTAGTTGTGGCTGAAATGTAAATGCAGGAATTAATCGTTTTCTTAAAGGAAGTCCTTTGTATGGGTTTACTTTAAAAGTGGGCTTGTCTTTTAACATGCTCACATCTGGTTTTTCATCACGCAATTCAGCAAACCGCGTGAGGCTGCTTTGCATGTTGGAAAGAAGTTGTGCTTTTTCATCTGCAGTAATACCAGCTGCATTTTGAGGAAGCATGGCTTGCACTTGCACTTTAGTTTGATAACCGCTCATATCAGGAACTACCCCAGGAGTTAAAGCTGGTAGTTTCAAGGCTGTAAAATTTGCTTGAAAGGCTGGGAAATTTTTATTAAAGGAGAGTTTCTTTAGTACGCTACTTTCTATTCCTTTGGCAGGATTGGTAAAGATGCTTTTAAATCCGCTTGATCCTTGATTAAAGTAATAGGAGGTTTTTTCCATGCCTTTAATTTTCCCGGCCAACTCAGGAGTAGACACACCGTATTTTTTTAACGTCTCCTGATGCTTTTTTACTTCTCCTTGTGCTGCTGTTAAACGATCTAACTTTGCAGCTGTTTTTGTAATGTTTTCTTTTGTTTTGGCTGTTTGTTTTCTAAGTTTTGCACAGGTGTTACAGGAGCTATCGGAAAGGAACGTTGTTGTAGTGATTTGTTGTTTCA
>JBBPYM010000004.1:0-9997 GCA_038199905.1 Chitinophagales bacterium
ATAACTACAAACTTGGAACCAACCATAACTTTCACCTGTTAGGCGGATACCCTAGGAAGATATCCGTCGCGAGCGCCGGGTGGAACTGGCACTGGAAAACTTACGCTATTGGGACCTTATCCGCTGGAAGACCGCGGAGATCGAATTGCCGAAATCCGTGCTTGGTAATTATTTCTTTAAAACAGAATTCGGTACACTAACCCCCGTTGTAGTAAACGACCAGGGATACATTATTGCGCAGAATGCATCTTTCCGCCGCTTCGATCCCAGTAAGGATTATCTCTGGCCGCTTCCGGTAAATGAAATTGGATTGAATCCAAATTTGAAACAGAATAAAGGCTGGTGATGCTAACAATTTGTCGGTAGCATTTGTAGTCGAATAGTCATACAAAAAGGGAAGCGCGATGGGATCCATAAAAGTACTCATCGCGCTTCCCTTTATTATCATGAGGTAGTTGCCAACCTTTTAGTTTCTTATCGGCTTGCCACCCTTAAGTACACTTTGAATTCTTTCCAGGGTTTTCTTTTCGCCCGTTAAGCTTAAAAATGCTTCCCTTTCAAGGTCCAGCAAATATTGTTCACTTACCAATGTTGGCTCACTTAAGTCCCCTCCACACATTACGTATGCTAACTTTTTTGCTACCATTACATCGTGATCGGTGGCGTAATTACCCCGCCACATCCCATTGATACCTGCATACAAAGCACCTAACAGCGAGCGGCCAAATACTTTTACGTCAGTTCGTTGAACCGGCATGGTGTAACCAGCATCAAACATTTTAATAACAGCCTTTTTTGCATCGGCAATTCTTCTGTCCTGGTTGATACTTATTTCGTCTGTGCCTTTCCGTAAGATGCCCAGGTCGTACGCTTCATATGCGGAACTGGATACTTTTGCCGTGGCAATAGTTAAGAAACGACTTTTAAGGGTGATATTCTCCGGCTCTTCTTCATGCAATTCGTCAGCGGCCCTTAAAGCGAATTCTTTTGTACCACCACCGCCGGGAATCAAACCTACACCAAGTTCTACTAAACCGATATAGGTTTCTGCTGCCGCAACCACCTTGTCCGAGTGCAGGCTTAACTCACAAGCGCCACCCAACGCAAGGCCATGAGGAGCTACTACTACCGGAATGGCAGAATATCTCGCGCGCATCATGGTGTTCTGGAACAGGCGTACTGCCATATCCAGCTCTTCGAACTCCTGCTCTATTGCCAGCATAAATATCATCCCGACATTGGCACCCGCACTAAACTGCTGTGCATCGTTTGCAATTACAAGACCTTTATATTTCTCTTCTGCGAGTGCAATCGATTTCTGTATCCCTTCGAGCACTTCGCCACCTATCGTGCCCATTTTGGTGTTCCATTCAAGTCCCAGCACATCGTCGCCCAGGTGATATAGATTGCAGGCAGCATTTTTCCACACTGACTGATTTTGAAAATTCTTCATAACAATAAAAGCCTCACCACCGGGTAACGGTGAATAAACGGCGCTTTTTGCATCAGCGGGAGCACCCGCATCGAAAATAGGCTGGTAAACAGTTCTTTTGCCATTCTCGGTTTTGTAGAAAGAGGTAACGCCGGAAGCCAGCATCTCTTCAACCCAGGCTGCAACGGAATAACCCGCGGCTTTCATGGCCTCGACCGTTTTTTGAACACCCAGTACATCCCATGATTCAAAGGCCCCAATCTCCCAGCCGAAGCCGGCTTTCATCGCATCATCAACACGGTAAATTTCATCGCTAATCTCGGGGATACGGTGAGAGATATACGAAAACAAACTATAATGAAACTGGCGGTAAAATTCACCAGCTTTATCTTTTCCAGCTAAAAGCAATTTAAGCCGTGTCTTCAGGTCTTCTACTGGTCGGGCTGCTTCCAGGCTTGCAAACTTTGGTTTCTGGCGTGGGCCATATTGAAGGGTTTGCAAATCCAATGTAAGGATCTCCTTTTCACCCCCTGCACTTTTTATTTTTTTGAAGAAGCCCTGACCTGTTTTGTCGCCCAGCCAGTTATTGCTAACCACTTTGTCCAACCAGGCTGGTATCGTGAACGTGGATGCTGCTTCATCATTCGGAGCATTTGCAGCCACTCCCTTTGCAACTTTCACCAACGTATCAATCCCGACAACATCAGCGGTTCGGAAAGTAGCAGATTTAGGACGGCCAATGACAGGACCTGTTAGAAGATCCACTTCATCAATTGTAAGCCCCATCTTTTCTACCAATCCGAATATTGACATAATGCTGAATACCCCAATGCGGTTGGCGATAAAAGCCGGCGTGTCTTTGCATAACACGGTTGTTTTGCCGAGGTATAAATCACCATAATGAAGTAGAAAAGCAACTACCTCAGGATCTGTAAAAGGTGTTGGAATTATTTCGAGTAGCTTCAAATATCTTGGTGGATTGAAAAAGTGTGTGCCGCAGAAATATTTTTTAAAATCCTCACTGCGCCCTTCCGCCATCATGTGTATAGGGATGCCGGATGTGTTGGAACTGATGAGCGTTCCGGGTTTGCGGTATTTTTCTACTTCGTCAAATATCGAACGTTTTATATCCAGCCTTTCAACCACTACTTCTATTATCCAGTCGCAGCCACCAATATCCTTCATGTTATCTGTAAAATTGCCGGTCTTAATTCTTTTCAAAAAACTTTTCTGGTAAACAGGCGACGGATTTTGTTTTACTGCAGCCTGCAACGCATCATTTACAATTCGGTTTCTTACTGCCGGGTGATCTGTAGTTAACCCCTTCGCCTTTTCCGCTTCAGTTAGTTCAGCAGGCGCTATATCAAGCAACAATACCTGCAGCCCGGCCCCGGCAAAATGACACGCAATCCTGCTTCCCATTACGCCGCTGCCCAGAACCGCTACTTTCTTGATAATTCTATTTGACATCATATCAGAATTAGTTAGTTAAACAACTATTTAAGTCGAAGGTAGCATTAAATTGGCATTGTCTAAACTTGGTTTGACGGATGTTCAGCAGAGAAAATCAAGCTTATAATTTGGTATTTCCATGGCTTTATCTAGACGAGGGTTAGCTTGTTTACCTGGTTAATGGCAAGAGCCCGAAATACCGATAGAATTTAAAAACATGGCCCCAGTCTCCAAATTACCGAATGGAGTTCAACCTAATATAACCAATCTCGTTTTGGAGTCTCGTTAACTCACACCGGCTCCAGGATTGATCTTTTCATCAGGATTTACAAAGTGTAACTTTCCCTGCGCATCTTCCGCCATCAATATCATACCATTGCTTTCTATTCCTCTCATCTTGCGGGGGGCGAGATTTGTTACCACCACTACCTGCCTGCCCGTTATTTCTTCGGGTGTAAAATGAAGGGCAATGCCTGATACGATTACCCGTAGCTCACTACCAAGGTCAACTTCAAGCTTTAACAATTTATCTGCTTTTTCAACCTTCACTGCACTGATGATGGTACCCACTTTCAGGTCCAGTTTTGCAAAATCATCATACACGATCTGTGCTTTAACATTGTCAGGAGCTGCTTGTATTTCTTCCACGAGAGTTGTTTGTTGTTGAATGATTAAATTTTGATCTTTGATATCCTGCGCCTTCAGTGAGGTTGCCTGCAGTTTTATCATTTGTTCTGCAATTTCCGCATCATCAATTTTCCTGAACAGTAGCTGGGGTTCGCGTAGGCTATAACCAACACTTAGCAGTTTGGTTTTACCAGCATTTTCCCATTCCAGCATTTTGGGTACAACTTTCATCATATAACACATTTTACCCGCTGTAAAAGGCAAAAACGGATTTATGAATATCGCAAGATTGGCCGTCAACTGCAAACAGATATGAAGACAGTTGTCTATCAGCGCTTGTGCGTTCTCTGCGGTTGCAGTGTCATTCAAAGCTTTTGCAGTAATCCAGGGTTGCTTTTCCTGCATGTACTTGTTGCCTTTTCTTGAAAATTCAACTACTTCAAAAAGCGCTTCCCTGAACTTGTATGTTTCAAGCAACTTTTCTATCCTGGTTTTTGCTTTCTCGAATTCAGCCAGCATGGTTTGGTCTGATTCATCCAGCAAGGAAGCGTGCAGTACCGGAACTTTCCCTCCGCAAAGCTTATGTAACAATACAAAGGTCCTGTTTACAAAGTTGCCGGTTATAGATACCAGCTCATTGTTATTAGCATCCTGAAAACCCTTCCAGGTAAATTCGCTGTCTTTTGTTTCAGGTGAGATAGTGGTTAAATAATAGCGTAACACATCAGCCATGCTTTGACCACCGTTATCTTTCTTTATCCAGTCGTTGATAAAGTCCTCCATTTCGATGCTCCAACCGCGACTGGTACTCATTTTATCACCTTCCAAATTCATGAACTCGTTACTGGGTACATTGTCCGGGAGAATATTGCCGTGTAATTTCAGCATCACCGGGAAAATTATACAGTGAAACACGATATTATCCTTACCTATAAAATGCACCAGTTTCGTGTCTTTATCAAACCAGTAAGGTTCCCATTCTTTGTTGTTGTCAATTGCCCACTGACGGGTGGCACTTATATAACCGATCGGTGCATCAAACCACACATACAAAACTTTGCCGACTGCTTCCGGTAATGGAACTGGTATTCCCCAATCAAGATCCCTGGTAACGGCCCTTGGCTGTAAACCTGCATCGAGCCAGCTTTTGCATTGTCCAAGCACGTTTGCCTTCCAGTCGTCGGCATGTTCCTTTAGAATCCATTCGCGAAGCCATTCTTCATGTTTGTTAAGCGGGAGGTACCAGTGTTTGGTAAGTTTTTTTATCGGCGGCTTGCCACTGAGCGTGCTTCTTGGGTTTATTAATTGGTCAGGACTTAGTGAACTACCGCAATTTTCACACTGGTCACCATAAGCTTTGTGATGGCCGCAGACAGGACAGGTGCCAACTATATAACGATCTGCGAGGAATGTGTTTGCTTCCTCATCAAAATATTGTTCGTTTTCTTTCTCTTCCAGTGCGCCCTGTTCATAAAGGGAAGTAAAGAATTCCTGCGCTGTTGCGTGGTGAAGCGGTTCGCTGGTACGATGGTATATATCGAAAGAAATTCCGAGGTCGTGGAGGTTTTGTTTCAGGATTTCATGATACTTGTCGACAATTGCTCTGGGGGTGGTTTTTTCCTTCATCGCCTGGATGGTGATAGCCGCGCCATGTTCATCACTGCCGGAGACAAATACTACATCCCTTTTCTGTGCCCGCAGGTAACGTACATAGATATCAGATGGCAGGTAAGCGCCGGCCAGGTGCCCCAAATGTTTTAAGCCGTTTGCATAAGGGAGCGCGGCGGTAATAAGATATCTTTTCGGTTGGTTCATATTGTATGTATGTTTATCTAGTTCCTTTGTTGATGTTTCCCCCTTAACGGTAACGGGACCTAAAACCCAGGCGGGGGACAATGCAAATGGTTACAAAAATAACCATTTGAGCGACAAGGTGAAAGAAAGTAATGTTCTCTACGAAAAAGAAAGGTGGCTGCTTAAAGCTAAAATAGTGTCGCAACCGTGAATTAATTAATAATTTGGGGCATGAACCGGAAAATTTTTTTGTCTTCCCTGATGGTTGGGGCGATTGCTGCACCCTTGGTCGCGGGCAGTGGTAAAAGTTTTGTCGAGCCTGCCTCTATCATTCCTCCATATCTGAAAGCTGGCGATATTATTGGCATTACCAGTCCGGCCGGTTTTATTACCAGGGAAGAATTACAACCTTCGATTCTTCAAATGGAAAGCTGGGGTTTTAAAGTCCGCATTGGTAACACAATTGGTAAACGGGATTTCAGTTTTGGCGGTACAGATGCTGAGCGAGCCGCTGATCTGCAACAAATGTTGGATGATCGTTCTGTAAATGCAATCATGTGCGCAAGAGGGGGATACGGTTCCGTGAGAATTATTGATGAACTTGATTTCGAAGGCTTTCAGAAGAATCCTAAATGGATAATTGGGTTCAGTGATATAACGGTGATACATAATCATCTTAACAGGAATTACGGCATTGCTTCCATTCATTCCAAAATGTGCAACAGCTTTCCTGATGATTGGTATAAGGCTGAGCCAATACAACGTGAAACTATCCTCTCTATCAGGCAGGCACTTACAGGCGAAAAAATGCAATATACAGTACCCGCTGTACCACCAAACCGAGAGGGAACTGCCGAAGGAGTTTTAGTAGGAGGGAACTTAAAAACGATAGAAACACTAGCGGGCAGTAATTCTGATATTAAAACTGCCGGAAAGATATTGTTCGTTGAGGATACCGGTGAGTATCTGTATAGCATCGATCGCATGTTCCAGAACTTGAGGAGAACCGGAAAGCTTTCTGATCTTAAAGGACTGCTGATTGGTGGATTCAAGATTAAGCCAGATGAAGCGGGTGAAGAGTTTGGTCGTAGCCTGTATAAAATTGTATGGGAGAAGGTAAAGGAATACAAATACCCGGTAGGTTTCGATTTCCCGGTTGGCCATCAACGCAATAATTATGCATTTAAATGCGGGGTAAATCATAAGTTAACCATTAACGCTTTTTCCACCACTTTACGGGAACTGTGATACGGAACAACCTGGAACTTCGTAGTTCATCAGTTAAACGATACAAAATGCTTCACTCAAAACTTAAACCTGCACCATGACCCTGATACCTCCATATTTAAAAAAAGGCGATACCATCGGCATTATTTGTCCTTCAGGTTTCATGCCGATTGAAAGAGCGCAAACCTGTATCAAAACCCTGCAGGCCTGGGGTTATAATACTAGAATTGGCAAAACGTTGGAAAGCCGCTCTGAGAATTATTTTTCTGGTACCGATACAGAACGGCTCGCGGACCTGCAACAAATGCTCGATGATAAATCGGTGCAGGCAATTTTGTGCGCACGCGGTGGTTATGGTATGGGTAGAATCATAGATCAGGTTGATTTTTCAACGTTCAAAAAAAAACCTAAATGGATCATCGGCTTTAGTGATATAACGGTACTGCATACCCATCTTTTAAAAAAATATAAAATAGCCTCCCTGCACGCGCCCATGGCCGCGGCTTTTGATGTGGATGAGGATAACAATATCTACATAGAGTCGTTACGGACGGCCTTATCAGGCAAGAACGCGAAATATAAGTGCTCAACACATATTTTTAATAAGAAGGGGAAAGTGACCGCCGAACTGGTAGGCGGGAACCTGACAATGCTGGCACATCTTATCGGTACACCTTCGGAATTAAAAACTCGTGGTAAAATCCTTTTCCTGGAAGATGTTGGCGAGTACCTGTATAATATCGACCGTATGTTATACCAGCTCAAAAGAAGCGGCAAGTTTGATAACCTCGGCGGCCTTGTCATTGGTGGTTTTACGGATAACAAAGACACTGAACGGCCCTTTGGTAAAACATCTTATGAAATCATTCATGATATAATAAAAGAGTATAACTACCCTGTCTGTTTTGATTTTCCCGTGAGTCATGAAAAGGAAAATTATGCGCTGAAATTGGGTTTGAAGTATAAACTTGAAGTTAGTAAACACGGGGTGTTATTAGGTGAATAACCGTTGTACAAGCCGGTGTTAGCGTTCAGTGTTTGTTATTGATTAAGGATTTAAATAAAAAGAGGCGGCACACCGGTGCCGCCTCTTTTTATTAAATGAACACTGTTTACTGTTTAACCAGTTTCTTAACAATTACTTTCGATCCTTGTGTAATTGTTGTAAAATAAACCCCGGGCATATAACTGTTCCCGAATGTAACAGTATTACCAGGGGTTAGATTACTTTTGATGTCGATGATTCTTCCTGTTAGATCTGCCACTTTTATAATGATTCTTTCTTTAGTGTTATCACTTACTACCTTTAACCTGAAGCTGGTATGGCTTGGGTTAGGATAGGCAGTCACATCTAATGCATGCATTTCTGCTTCATTTGTCAATATGCTGCTGGCGCTGTTCATATTTGCTGTAATCGTAGGATTGATGCACGTAACTGTGATGTTAAAGCAGCATGTGTCTGTAACGTTAGTAACCCTGTTTGTTTTTTCGTAACAAATGGTAGAGGTGCCCGCGCTGGCCATACTGCCAAGTGACGGACCTGAAACCTGCCTGTAGGTGATAACTGCTGAGTCAAATTCTGCCAGCAAGGTAGCTTTCACCGAAGCCTTCAGGTCATTCCACCTGAGTAAGGAATCATAGCCGTTAATTGACGCATAGGGTTCAAAAATAGTGGGGTTGCCGGGTTCGTTGTAAAGGTTGTTAGGCTCGCCGGGGATCCAGTTGGTAAAGCTCAGTGGTTCACCTGTAACCCAAGCGAAGTTTCCAGCGGTTCCTGTATTGTATAAACCAAGCCATGCATAATTGGACATTTGGTTCATGTTTGTCTCTACAAAGTTGTTTTCAGCCGGGCTGTTGATAGTGATCAGGTGTGCCCCAACCGCTGTTGCTGCATCCCGCGCATCTGTCCAAAGATATTTGTCGGTAGACTGATAATAGCCATGTCCACTTAGTTCGCCTTTGTAGGTGAGATGAGCACCATTCCCTACTGCGATAGAGTCAGGAAATACTGAACCAGGCACTGTCCATGTTAACGTAGCCATACAAGTTGCGGGATCTGCCTGCATTGTAACATCGACAGGGCAGCCGGATGCAGAGGAACTGCAGGTAACAGTGATGGTAAAGCAGCAGCTTTCTTTCAAGCCCGTAAGGGTATTGGTTTTTTCGTAACAAACAGTATAAATGCCGGGTTTTAGAGAATCGCCGTTTGCTGGGCCGGAAACCTGTTTGTAGATAAACACGGCCGAATCATATTCTGCAATAAACCTGGCACTGGCGCCGGGACCATTGTCGTTCCACCTGTTTAGAGAGTCAAAGCCATTTATATGTACGTATGACTCAAAAACTGTTTGATTGTTTGGCTCATTATAGAGGTTGTTAGGCTCCCCGGGGATCCAGTTGGTAAAGCTGAACGGTTCGCCGGTAACCCATGCGAAGGCTCCAACCATGCTGGTGTTGTAGAGACCGATCCAGGTATAATTGAATTGTTGCATCATACTGGTTTCGATGAAGCTGTTCTCTGCCGCACTGTTTATTGCAACCAGGTGCGCTCCAACTCCTGTTGCTGCATCACGCGCGTTAACCCATGTGTATTGGTCATCTGATTGGTAATACCCATGTCCACCGAATGTGCCTTTATAAACCAGGTTTCCTGCAGATAGGTTTATGCCTTTTGGTACACTGATGCTATCAGGAAACATTGTGGAAGGCATGTTCCAGGATACTTTGGCCATACAGGTCAATGGATCAGCGGCAATGGTCATATTAGGTGGGCAATTTCCGGTAACCGGCGGCTGTGGTGGGTGTGGTGGCTCATCACCGCAAACGATTAAATAGTCATTGTTTTGACCAGGCGTGAATCCATTGGGTGGGTTTCCTTTAATTATAGGCGCAAGCGGGTATCCGGTTAACGTAAACTTGCCCTCCAAAGAATAATCGAAACCGGCTATACCTGGCTGAAGCCCTGAAGTTGCCGGATTTATATTGAAGCAGTACGACGTTCCTGACGTAAGCATAGGACTGCTAACGGTTTTTACCTTAGCGCCATTTTGATAAATGGTCAGATCAATAACAATGCTGCCAGTAGTTGTAACTCCCGATACCTCAATATTAGGAACCGTATATTTCGCGCATATGTTTCCGACTTCACAGGTAGCGGATTTGGCGATGTCAAATTCGATGGTTCCCGGATTCGCTTTCCCAGGCACCGGACCAATCGGATCAGCCGGGCATTGTGTTGAAAAAAGATTATCAATATAGGTATAACCCCAATGGCCGCCCTGATCGCAATCTTTGTTGGTAAACACGATTGTAACAGTTTTGCCAACATGCTGAGAAAGATTAACTTGGGCAAGACTCCAGTCACGGTAGGCAATTGAACCGCTTGCCAGTGATTTAAAGAATGGATTCTGGGCGTCAGAAACTACTATGTTGCTGTTGTTACCGAGGTTACAAACATTTGGTAAT
>JBBPYM010000005.1:0-3749 GCA_038199905.1 Chitinophagales bacterium
TACGGGAAATATATCTTCGGCCTTTTGAAGAATGTATTAAAAAAGGAGATGCACTGGCGGTGATGACCGGCAATAATATGGTAAACGGATATCCCGGCGCGGCGGATATGCCTTTATCAGGAGATGTGCTTCGAAAAGAATATGGCTTTAAAGGAATCATTATGAGTGACTGGGCCAATAGCATGTTTTGGAAAGACAGGCTCAACCTGGAATTAGAATCGGGGCATAGCTTATTAATGTCAGATAATAAGATCTTTGCTGACTATATTCAAAATGAAATAAAACAACATCCTGAACGGAAAAGCGCTATTGAAAAGGAATTAGGACAAATGGTTTTTCATAACCTGTTCTCATTTTTTAAAAGTGGAGTGTATGACCGTCCTTACAGAGATCCTGCGTTGGTAGCCAAAATAGACCAGCATGAAAAGGTAGCGCTTAAAACAGCAGAAGAAGCGATCACTTTATTGAAAAATCAGGATCATATTCTTCCGGTGGATCCGGCAAAAGTGCACAGAATAATAGTTCTCGGAACCAAAGAAGCATTAACTGTTTATGCCGGCAAGGGAAGCGGTGCAGTAGAGGGATATAACCAGGTAAGTTATTTCGATGGCTTAAAAAATATTTACGGTGATAAAATTGTACATGATAGTGCCATCAGTGATAATGAAATTCAATCAGCAGATGTGGTTTTATACTTTATCAACAAGAAGGCCGGTGAAGGATCTGATATTGATTTCAACTTGCCCAATGTTACAGAAAATGTGAACAGGTACGCCGCATTAAATAAAAATCTCGTAGTAATTTTTTCAGGAGGCAATGGGTTTGCCATGCCATGGATCGACAAAACTAAAGGATTGATATTTGCTTACCTGTTAGGACAACAAAGCGGTACTGCTATGGCCGGAGTGATCAGTGGCAGAGTTAATCCTTCCGGCAAATTACCCTTTACGATTGAAAAAGAATTTAAAGATAATCCCGCTTATGATTATAATAAGATGAGCGACGGCAAGTATTATTGGGACGGTGGCAAAAACAATTCGAAACAAATACAGGATAAATTTGGTGATGTAGAGGTTCCCTACAAGGAAGGCATTTATATGGGTTACAGGTGGTATGACAAAAACAAAATAGCACCACAGTTTCCATTTGGGTATGGTTTGTCTTATTCTACTTTTGATTATTCAAATATAAAATCTTCGTCTGCAACAGTTAAAAATGGTCATCCCATAACCATTACTTTTACAATCAAAAACACTGGAAAGGTACCCGGAGCAGAGATTGCACAACTGTACCTGCACGAGATTAAGAAAACAACAGACCGGCCTCTTAAAGAACTGAAAGGATTTAAAAGAATATTTTTGAAAGCAGGAGAAAGTAAAACCGTTTCCATTCCGGTAGATGCGCAGGACCTTGCATACTGGAGTAAAGAAGGTCATCAATGGAAAGTCAATCCTGGCAGGTATGTTATCGAAATAGGAAGCTCTTTACAGGACATCCGGCAGGAGATTACGATTGGGTACTAAGTGTGCCAGGTGTGAGTTGAGAGTTGTCAGTGTGTCAGTGCCTTAGCCATTTCATTACGCTTTATAAAACATTCAAACAAACTATATGCACAGTACCAACAAGTATGTCGTCAGAAAACGATTAAGGACAGCAGGGGTTTTATTTGCAGGCCTCATTATTGCCACACTCATTACTGACAATGCCTGGAGTCAAAAATCTTCGTCGAAGAAAAAATCTACTTCCGGCAACATCAATTTACCTGCTGAAAACAGTAAGCCCAACATTATCTGGATCACGACGGAAGGCGTTCCTCTGCGGGTGTTAAGTTGTTATGGCAGCAGCATCATGAAAACTCCCAATATAGATCGTATTGCAAAAGAGGGCATGTTATTTAAAAATTCCTTCTGCAACAACGCTCTTTGCGCTCCCAGCAGGGCCACACTTCTTACCGGAAAATACGATCACCTCAATGGAATGTTGTCTAATCCCGGCGAAACCACCCATGGCGTAACAAGAAGCACTTTTGATCCTTCGCAGGAAACCTTTGCTAAAATATTGAAGCAGAATGGGTATAAAACAGGAATGGTAGGCAAATGGCATTTGATGGATAAAGACGGCAAAGCTACTAACCCCGGAGCGGCAGGATTTGACTATTTTGTTTTTAAGAATGGCGCCGGTGGGCCATATTATAATGAAAATGGTTACTTACAAAACACCAGCCTGGGCAGCAACGCGATCGTAGAAAGACAATATCCCGGCTATATCACCGACAATATCACAGACCTTGCTATAAAAGGAATAGAAGAGATGAAAGGTGGCCCCTTCATGATGGCCATACAATTCTTTAATGCACATCGCCCGTTTGATCCGCCACATAAATATGAGCACATTTATGACAGTATCAATTTCCCCGAACCCGGCACTTTCTGGGATGATTATCGTTCGCGTTCTGCTGCCGCAAAAGAAGCCCACCAACGCATACAGGATATGATGGACTTCAATCCACCAAAAGAACTTACCGGCAGGCAACGCCGACAATGGAGTTACCAGCAACTAATGAGGCATTTTTTGGGCACTTTAAAAGCGCAGGATGATAATGTAGGCAGGCTACTGGATTACCTGGATAAAACCGGCCTATCTAAAAATACAATTGTCGTCTTTACCGGGGATCATGGATTTTTCCTCGGAGAGCATGGCTGGTTCGATAAGCGCTTTATGTATGAAGAATCGCTAAGGGTTCCGTGGCTGATACGCTACCCGGGGGTAGTAAAACCTGGCAGTGTGACTGATTCATGGGTGGTCAGTATTGATAATGCACCGACCATTTTAGATATGGCACATATAAAGATTCCGGATGACATGCAGGGCAAAAGCCTTATGCCCATCTTCGAGGGTCACGTACCTACGGACTGGCAAAAATCGATGTACTATCATTATTATGAATTTGCACCCCCACATTGGGTACTACCCAATTATGGTATTCGCACAGAAAGGTATAAGCTGATCTATTATTATACGATCAATGAATGGGAGCTCTTCGATCTTAAAAATGATCCTGGTGAAATGGAAAGCCTTTTTAAAATGGGCGGAATGGAAGTAAAACATGGATATGAAGATGTACTCAAAGATCTCCTGGCACAACTAACTCAACTGCGTGAAAAATACAAGGACGACACGGGCAAGCCGGTGAAGTTTTGGCCGAGGAATAGTTATAATTGATTTTGGGGGTTTATATGATAGAGAAGCAACTCTTTTTAAATAGATTTACACTGGTTAAGCGGCGGGCAAAGTAACAGAGGCTATGTGGGAATAGTAGTGTGTAAGTCACCCTATTGGACCCCCTACTCAATTCAAGCCTTTCAGACAATTTGCACTGAGACAGCAACGCTTCGCAAAATTAAAAGAGCTGCAAAGCCAACTCACAAAACCGACACACAATTGCAGCACATTTAATTTTGCCCGACCGCACCCAAGCCTGCCAACTACCCTAAAAAACAGACTACATTTAGGTTTCGAGGATTATAATTGACAAAGCAAGCTTATTACAAAAAGAGCCAAAGGATTACAGAATTGAGTTAAATTTGTACAATGAATCAAATAGATATTTTTGGCAATATTGTTGAAAGTAAATCTTTCCCAAAAACAAAAACGGGTTTGACTACTATTGAAAATGGAGAATATCTATTTTATCCGAATTTTTTTACAAAACCAGATAGCGATATTTTTCTTAAAAAATTAAAATCTGA
>JBBPYM010000006.1:0-2486 GCA_038199905.1 Chitinophagales bacterium
ACGATCCCTACCAAAAAATCTGAGACCTTCTCTACTGCATCAGACAACCAGCCTGGTGTTCAGATTCATGTTATACAAGGAGAACGCCCTATGGCTTCGCAGAACAAGAGCTTAGGAATGTTTAACCTCGATGGTATTCCGCCTGCTCCCAGGGGTTTACCACAGATCGAAGTTATATTCGACATCGATGCAAACGGTATATTACATGTTACTGCCAAGGATAAAGGAACAGGTAAATCGCAGAACATTCGCATTGAAGCAGGAAGTGGTTTAACCAAGGAAGAGATTGAAAAAATGAAAAACGAGGCGAAGGTCAATGAATCTTCTGATAAAGAAGCTAAAGAAAAAGTTGAGAAAGTTAACCAGGCCGACAGTCTTATTTTCCAGACGGAAAAACAACTGAAAGAATATGGTGACAAGATCCCTGCTGATAAAAAAACACCTATTGAATCTGCGCTAGCCAAGTTAAAAGAAGCGCATAAATCACAGGACCTCCCTTCAATAGACACAGCAGTTACAGAAATGAACACTGCATGGGCAGCTGCCAGTGAAGATATGTACAAGGCTACACAAGCCGACCCTCAACCAGGCGAAGGTGGACCGGATGCAAACGCTGGCGGCCAGGGTGGACCTCAGCAAACCGCTGAAGGAGACACAGTTACGGACGCGGAATTTGAGGAAGTGAAATAGAGCTGTCAGCTGTCAGCTATCAGCGCCTTCGGCTTTGTTAAAATTATATAAGTATAGGCCCCGGTTTTTATCGGGGCCTTTTTGTGTTTAATACGACCATATTGGCAATTAAACTTTGTTCTTTATTTTGCTTTGATTTATTTATTTTGATAAGATACAGTCAGTATTTGATATAGTATTTAAAGGTTGTTCCAGAGAATATTACGACATTCGTTTTACAATTCCACATCTTCATCTACGACCTTCTATTTGCCATGCGAAAAAATATACTGTTTACTGTTGCGATTTCCCTGATAGGCCTGCTAATTACTGCAGCTACTTATAAAGCAAACGATCTTCCCAGGAGACTTGAAATTCTTTTCCTTGGTCATAAAACCAATGAGCATCATAATTCGGTAAAGCTGGCCGATATTCTCTCCAAAGAGTTCTTTAAAGACGGCATCAACATTTCATTTACTAATAATCCTGATGACCTTAATGAAAAAAACCTGGCAAGTTATGATGGGCTGGTTTTGTATGCCAATTATGATACGATCTCCGCTTCGCAGGAAAAATCCTTATTAAATTTTGTTAAGGGTGGAAAAGGTTTTATTCCCATTCATTGCGCTTCTTATTGTTTTCGTAACTCTCCTGAAGTAGTAGAAATGATTGGGGGGCAATTTTCAAAACATAAGACAGACACGTTCACCCAGGTTATTCTTAAGCCCGACAACCCAGTGATGAAGGGTGTCACCTCTATTGTTACGCGCGACGAAACCTATGTACATGAAAAAATCAGTAAAAATATAGAAGTACTTGGTGAAAGAGTAGAGGGTAATCACCATGAACCATACACCTGGATAAGGCCGTATGGGCAGGGGCGCGTTTTTTACACTGCTTACGGTCATGATGAAACGACGTTTAATAACAAAGATTTTCTTAAAATGGTGGAAAACGGGATTTTCTGGGCGGTAGGTGATAAAAGAAAGGCTGAACTTGCTTTGTTCCAGGAAGCCAATCCCAAATATACTGACGCGGTTATCCCCAATTACGAACGTCGTGATCCTCCGCCGAAGTTCCAGGAACCATTGACACCGCAACAGTCTATGTCGCTCACACAGGTGCCGGTTGGTTTTGAAATGCAGTTGTTTGCTTCGGAACCAATGGTAATTAATCCCATCTTTATGAACTGGGATGAAAAAGGCAGGCTCTGGGTTATCGAAACGGTTGATTATCCGAATGAAGTAGAAGACAATGATATCGGCGACGATCGTATCAAAATACTGGAAGACACTAACGGTGATGGCAAAGCGGATAAAGTAACGATTTTTGCTGACAAGCTTAATATTCCAACCAGTTTTGTTTTTGCCAACGGCGGTATCATTGTGAGCGAAGCACCATCATTTTTGTTTTTGAAAGATACCAATGGCGATGATAAAGCCGATACCCGGACACCGATGCTTACAGGTTGGGGAAAACGTGATACACATGCACAGGCTTCAAACCTGAGATATGGTCTGGATAACATGATATGGGGTGTTGTAGGGTACTCAGGATTTGCCGGCAAGTCAGGGAGCGATGCGGACAGTTTGAAGTTTGGTCAGGGTCTTTACCGTTTTACACAGGACGGGAAAAAGCTCGAATATCTTTCCACCACCAGCAATAACATCTGGGGACTGGGATTTTCTGAAGAGTTCGACGTTTTTATATCTACAGCAAATAATACACATAGCGGCTTTTACGGGATCGCTAAAAAGTACCTGGATAAGGCAAAACTGAATGAATCGGGCATTGATAAAATCGATTCGCACAATGGG
>JBBPYM010000007.1:0-6495 GCA_038199905.1 Chitinophagales bacterium
TTGCAAACGAAAGTTTCTTCACGCTGCGCTTCTCTTGAAATTCAATTTGAATAATCATCATTAGCCAGCATACACAAACTGATAATACTGCTATTTGATATTCTTTTTTACCCTGTAATAATGTGGTGTTTTCCAAACCATAAACCGCTAAACCTTACTTACTCCGTGTAATTATTTGTTCATTCAACTGGTTTCCACGTCCAGTTAAGAATTTATGACAGGTAGTTTCCATGCTGATTTACGTAAGATTTCTATTAGCTTACCCTGCAATTTTTGTGTTAAATAGTCTCGCATACCACCTAAATGCGGCAATCTGTCTATCACATGAACTAAGAAATGAAAACAAGAAATCAGTGGTTCGATGTATCCTAAAAAACTCGTTTTTAATAGATTCCAATATTGAATCGCTCAACTGAACGAAGAAGGTGAGCTAATCTACAAGCTGGGAGAGTATTTAGCAAGAATGAAAATGGACAAACCGATTCAATTTTCGATTTGTCCATTTAAGTGCCCGAGATCGGAATCGAACCGATACATCCTTGCGAATGGCAGATTTTGAGTCTGCTGCGTCTACCAATTCCGCCACCCGGGCATTCCTGCAACGCTTTTATAAAGGAGAGGCAATATTACGGATTCCGCCTATCCTATCCAAAATACGTTCTAAGTATTTTTTCTGGTGATAAAAATCCTTTACCTGCAACAACGCTTCTTCGGTACCAGTATCTTCTTTATAATTCTCAATAATTGCTGCAACATCTTCATAATTATTTATCATTAAAGTATGCACTTTCTGTTCCACGTTCATTAGCTGCTCCTGGTTCTCGTCCATTTCAAGTTCTGCCAGCTCTTCAGTTATATCATGTACTTCCATTTTAAACTGCTCCGACAGCTCATAATTCACTCCGTGTGGCAGCAGCTCTTTTATAGCAAGCACGTACTCGATTGTATCATCCAGGTTTTTAAAAACCTCGTAACCCTTTTCTACCAGCATCGCCTTTTCTTCCATAACACGCAGTTCTTCGGTTTCCACATTGACTGCGGATACAGGCTGGAACTGCTCACGCAGCGCTTCGTACCGATCTTTTAAAATGCTTATATCAATATAAAATGATACCGGGAGTTCAAATAGTTGAAAGTAATTCATATTAGTATTTACACATAAACAAAAATAAGGGCTGGTTGATAAAAGTTAATCATAAAGTTTTCAAGAAACAAAGAAATCTATCACCACCCCCAGGATAGGTGCATCCGGTGGCGGTTCCGGTCGTTTTATCTTTGTAAATTACAGTCTTAACATCAATTAACGCGGAAAATTATGGTGAAAATTGGATTGATAAGGGAAGGCAAGGTTCCGCCAGATAACAGGGTAGCGCTTATACCGTCTCAGTGTAAATGGATTCATAAAAATCTACCAGGTGTAACAATAGTTGCGCAGCATTCTGGTAATCGAAGTTTTACGGATAAGGAGTACCAGTCTGCAGGTGTAGAAGTTCGAGAAGATATTAGCGACTGTGACCTGCTGCTTGGGATCAAGGAAGTTCCGGTTGAGCAACTTTTACCCGGCAAAACCTATTTGTTCTTTTCCCACACAAAAAAAAAACAGCCTCATAACAGGAACCTGTTACGAACGATCATCAGGCAAGATATTACGCTGATCGATTACGAATGTCTTGAGCATGAGGATGGCCAACGCATAATCGGCTTCGGCTTTTTTGCGGGTGTTGTAGGTGCGCACAATGGTATGATGGCTTATGGCAGGCGAACCGGGTTATATGATCTTGCCAAAGTGCATGATCACAAAAGCTTCCAGCTGCTGATACATACCTATTTTGGTTTGAGACTGCCTGTTATCAAGGTTGCTGTTACAGGCTCGGGCAGGGTGGCAAGCGGCATCCTCGAAATCATGAACCTGCTTGGCATCATTGAAGTTGAGCCCGATGAATACCTCGACCGAGCATTCAGTTACCCGGTTTACGTACACCTTAAAGGCTCCGATCTTTACAAGCATAAGCTCACCGGTAAATATAACCGGGAAGACTTTCATGAGAATCCGCAATTGTATGACTGCAGCTTTTATCCATATGCCCAAAAGACAAACATTCTAATGAACGGCATTTACTGGGATACCAACATACCGCGACTGTTTGACTGGGAACATATCTCAGACCCATCGTTCAGGATACAGACCATCGCTGATATAACCGACGATCATAATGGCTCCGTGCCTTGTAATATTGGCGATGCTCCTATTGCCGACCCTGTGTATGGCGTGGATAAACTCAATTATCAAAGAACCGCGCCTTATTTGCCAGGTTCTATCGATATAATGGCTGTCAGCAACCTTCCCAATGAACTTCCGAGAGATGCTTCTCGCTACTTTGGCGAGCAACTTATTAAGTTTGTACTGGAAGATCTTTTAAGAGGCGGGTCGACCATTATTGACAGGGCAACGATGGTTAGGAATGGTATGCTAACTGAAACGTATGAATACCTGGAAGACTATGTTCAGGGATCATCATAACTGCAAAGCATGATTATAAATAGAGATAATAACCCCTCAACAGCGCTGTAAACGTGGACGTGTAATCTTTGCCCTCCTTGATAGAAATAGTGGATTTATCTGTTTGGGTTGTAACATCCTTTGTAAACATCAGCATCGTTCTGAAATAATCACGGTTCTTAGATGGCCTTACATTCACCATGTTCGACGGAAATAACCCAAAGCCTGCAGCAAGTTGAATGAGGTAGTCAGCACGCCTGTACGGAACCAAAACAGCTAATCTTCCGACAGGAGCGAGTTGCCTGGCAGCAACCGATAGCAGGTCCTGAAGCTTAAGTGTTTCATCATGCCTTGCCATATTTGCTGTCATGGCTTCGGCGAGAAGATCGTTCTCATAAAATGGAGGATTGGAAACGATGAGCCCGTAAGTTTGCTGGAAAGAAAAGTTCTTAACGTCACCATGTATGATCGTTATTCGGTCCTTCCATTCGCTTGCACTAACATTATCTCTTGCCTGCGAACATGCTTCGATATCCAGCTCCATCGCATCTATCTGAACGTCTATTTTCTGCGCCAGCATCAAAGATAAAAGCCCCGTGCCACAACCAATATCCAGAATGTTGTCATCGGCCGCATTTACAGCTACCCATGCTCCAAATAAACACGCATCTGTACAAACCTTCATTGCGCACCTATCCTGGTGCACGGTAAACTGTTTAAATTGAAAATAAGGATTGGGCAAGTTTTGATAAGTCTTTGAATATGTAACCTATGTAACTATTGTGCTACAAACAGGCTGCGAGCGCTGGCAGTTACCGAAAGGTCCGAGAAGTTGCCTTCCAGGAATTTGTAATAAGCGGCGATCGCGATCATGCCTGCGTTATCTGTGCAATATTGTACGGATGGATAAAAGGTGTTCCAGTTATTTTTCTTGCCGAGTTCACGCAGCGCATAACGTAGACCACTATTGGCGGAAACGCCTCCCGCGATACAAATTTCAGTGATGTCGGTTTCCCGCGCAGCCTTTTGCAGTTTATTCATGAGGATGGAGATGATCCTGCTTTGCACGGAAGCGCAGATATCTGCCAGGTTGTTTTGCACGAATGCCGGGTCCTGGGCTACCGCCTTTTGAATGAAGTAAAGAATGGATGTTTTTAGTCCACTGAAGCTGAAGTTAAGGCCAGGTATCTGCGGTTCAGGGAAAGTGAATCTTTTTGGATCACCCTGGCTCGCATATCTATCTATCAACGGACCGCCGGGATAGGGGAGGCCCAACAGTTTGGCGGATTTATCAAAAGCTTCTCCTGCCGCATCATCGATGGTTTCGCCGACAACTTTCATATCAGATGCAGATCTGCACAATACAAGTTGTGTATGTCCACCGCTGACAGTTAAACATAAAAATGGAAATGACGGCCGCGGCTCTTCTATCATGTTGGCAAGTACATGGGCCTGCATGTGGTTTACAGCGATTAGTGGTTTGCCCAGCGCCACAGCCAGCGACTTGGCAAACTGCGATCCTACCAGTAAAGATCCAATTAAGCCAGGAGACTGAGTAAACGCGATGCAATCAAGATCAGTTGTGGCTATACCAGCGGTCTTTAGCGCCCGGTCTACCACTGGAACGATATGCTGCATGTGTGCGCGGCTTGCAAGCTCAGGCACCACGCCGCCATATTGTTCATGAACCTGTTGGTTTGCAATGATGTTTGAAAGTATAACACCGTCCTGGCAAACCGCCGCGGCAGTGTCATCACAAGAAGATTCTATCGCGAGAACTGTAGGCAAAGGTAAAGATTAAATTTAAAGTATTAATGGTACCGGTCTAATTATGGAGGGGTTAATTATTAGTACAGTCAGCTATGTTTGAAATATACAGAGACATTAACAATTGACCATCCCAATTAAATCACTTGCTTCTTATTGCCACTACGGGGTCCATACGGGCAGCAATAGACGCTGGAATGATACCTGCGAGTATGCCGATGATGATACAGATGGAAACCGCCAGTGCCATGATACCGAAAGAAATAAAAATGGGGAAATCCAACATGGACGAAAATACCAGGGTTAATATGAATACGAGCAGTATGCCAATGGCTCCTCCAATGATGCATAAGAAGGCAGACTCCATTAAAAATTCGAGCATAATAGTAGATCGTTTTGCGCCTATTGCCTTTTTCAAACCAATCTGGCTGGTTCTTTCCCGTACAGTTACAAACATAATATTTGCAACACCAAACATACCTACAATCAGTGAAAGCCCGGCAATTGCCCATCCCCCCGTATTGATGCCGGAAAACAGTGTTTCTGTCATCTGTTTAATCGGAGCTATATCGTTCAAACTGTAATTATCTTCTTCTGTTGGTTTTAGTTTCCTGATAGACCGCATGGCTCCCGTGAGGTCATCCTTTAATTCTTCAACGGATACGTTGTCATATCCTTTTATGATGATCATAGGACCGCTATTGTCCTCTTTCACCATTGTTTTCAAAAAGCTGTAAGGCATGATTATACAATTGTCAAATTGCCATATATCCATAAAACTTTGTCCCTGCTTTTTTATCAATCCAACAACATTCCCATTCTTTCCTTTTATTTCTATTTGTTTACCGATGGCGTTTTCCGGTTTGGCAAATAATTGCTCGGCAACATTATAACCCAGTATTACCGAATTGGATGCACGGTCGAAATCAGACTGCTGCAGGTAACGGCCCGCCGCTAAATCAATCTGCTGGATGTCAGAAAATTCTTCGGTAAAGCCGTAATAATTTGCGCCGCTTACCAGGTTATCCTCATATTCAACTTTGTCGCTGCTACTTATCTTAAAAGCCATGTGCTCTGCGCTGCGTACCTTCTGTTTAAGCAGCTTCATTTCATCGTACTTAACCGGGGGGCGTTTGGCGAGTTTCCACCATTCCTTATCGGGTCCATATTCCCATTTGTCGAGGAAGATTGAATTTGTACCAAGCTTCTTTATGTCGTTTTGCACATTCTGTTGCAGGCTATTTACAGTAGCCAGCACCCCGATAATGCAAAATATGCCGATAGTTATTCCAAATAACGACAAAAAGGTTCGCAATTTGTTCGACCGGAACTCTGCCAGTGCCATTTTCAGACTGGAGCCCAGGATTTCAAAAAATCTAAACATATCCAAATTTACAATTTCAATTCAAATACATCAAGGAATTTAGTTTGTCAGGCTTGTTGCTGTTGGTACCAGCCTCTTGCTTACTGAGCAGGTAACGGCACAACGTAGAACGGATTTGACTTTGAACTTCTGTAATATCTCCTTTGAGCGGCTCATTCTACATTGTGTTGTTCCGCTGGAACAAAATTTATTTTTTCCTGGTTGCTACCCACCTGGCGTTCCTCCGGAACTGTAGGTAACACTGCCTAAGCGTACTTCGGTGTGGAACTGAGTAACATCACAAAAGAAGGGCTTCGTCTCGTTATCAACATTGCCACACATCACAGCTTAATGCTTCGTTCGTTCTCAACATTTCATGTCATCACAACATAATGCTTCGTTCTGGAGGAACGACAGCTGGGTAGAAAAAAGCATCCCTATTCTGTTCCAGAGGAACGACACAAGTAGAACGGATTTGATTTTGATCTTCTGAAATAACTCCTTTGAGTGGCTCATTCTACATTGGATTGGGGGTGACTAAAAAGTGTTTGATCTAAAAATAATTTGCATTTGAAAACCTCACAGGTCGACCCCGATTGAATAAATTCGGTTTTACTCCGTTTTTAGTCACCTCCAAATTTATTTTTCTTGGTTTGCTACCCACCTGGCGTTCCTCCGGAACTTCAAGCAGCCAAACCTTTATTCATCGGCAACTTCATCAAGACCATTTACAAGGAATATGTTTTTGATAAGCTTCCCTTAGCTAAGGTCTTGATTAACCTATAAGAAACCTTTTTTTAATCTTTTACCCATAACAGCAAAAGATAACACCAAAAAAAAACGAAGTTTATTGTGCAAAAGCAAA
>JBBPYM010000008.1:0-4265 GCA_038199905.1 Chitinophagales bacterium
CCAGGAGAAAAATCCTGCGATTGAAGTTTATTGCAGGACAGGTAGGGTTTACCCGGCGTTATCAAGCCGGTACCGGAATTGCCTAAACGAAGTTTCATTGAAAATATTTATTTGTAGATGCAACACTGATTCATAATGACAAGGCTCATGGGCTTATATCGGCACTATTACGAATGTTGATGCCCGTGAGCTGAGGATTGCCCTGAATTTCTTAGACCCCGGCAAGGATTATGAAGCAAGTATTTATTATGATGATGCCAGTTCAACAGTTCGAACTAAAGTTTCTATCAAAAGAATAACAGTGGATGCCTCTACAGTGCTTGATGCAAAACTAATTGCATCCGGGGGGCAGGCCATCTGGATACGACCAGCAGGAAAATAGATTTTGTAAACACATGGAAAAACCAGGAATAACAAAGGGCGCAAAGAATTATACTTGCGTCCTTTTATTTTCTTAAGCATCTCTGGGGTTAAAACAACACTACTCCCCCTAACCATGACCAAACAAGCTGATTAGGTTATATGATGGCCAGAACTTCCTTTGAAACGGCGATGGCCTTTTCAATGTCATCTTTCGTATGTACGGCACTGATATACCACAGTCCTCTTCCAATGATCCTGATTCCGCGATCGTGCATTGCTGCTATAAATGCTCCCAGTTTCTGTTTGTCGTATTCAAGCGTATCTCGAAAATCCGTTACACTCGTTCTGTTAGTAAATCCTGTATGAAACATGGGCCCGGCGCCTTGTACGAGAAGATTATGTCCTGTTTCCTCTGCCGCATTCCTAATACCTGTCATCAGGGTATTCCCAAGCTCGAACATCCTGGGGTAGGGGTTTTCGGTTTCAAGCGTTTCGATAGTAGCTAAAGCGGCTGCCACAGTAGCATTACTGGAGTTCATAGTGCCGGCATGAATTACTTTGCCATCCTCAATTAACTGCATCCATTCCTTTTTACCGACAATGGCACTGATTGGATACCCACTCGCAAGCGCCTTGGCAAAGATAGACATATCGGGAGTTACGTTGAAGTAAGATTGCGCTCCACCTAATCCCAAACGAAAGCCGGTAATTACTTCATCAAAAATCAATGCGATACCATATTTAGTACAAAGTTCTCTTAATCCTTGTAAAAATCCTTCAGCGGGCATAATGCAACCGTTGTTGCACATAACAGGTTCCGTAATGATGGCTGCTATTTCATCTGCATGTAATGCGATCGTTTCCTCAACAAGCGCAAGGTCATTCCAGGGTAGAAGGATGAATTCATTTTCCGCCGCGGCAGGTAGTCCCTGGGTCCACGGAATTTTGTTGGGTTGTTCGCGACTGCCGAGCGCTTCCCGGCTTGTGCCAGATAGTCCGTAACAAACATTGTCAAGCCACCCATGATAGTGCCCTTCAAAACGCAAAAACTTTTGCTTTCCCGTTTTTGCACGTGCTACCCGAAAGGCGGTTTGTACTGCCTCGGATCCATCTAAACAAAAGCGCATCAATTCAGCAGAAGGTATGTGAAGATTTATCTTTTCGGCAAGTTCTATTTCTTTTATATGCTGACCTGCAAACAACTGACCGGTTTCTGAATACGCTTTCACTGCCTCGTCTACCCTTGGATGTGCATGACCTAAGATCAGGGGTCCCTGGCTAAGCGTGAAATCAAGATATTCATTTCCATCAACGTCCCAGATACGGCTTCCCTTTCCATGAGTATAAAACAGCGCATGAGGGTGGTTAAATTTCCTGAACTCGGATGAAACTCCCGACGCTAGAACTTTCCTGGCACGTGCGAGTAATTCAGCAGATCTTGCATAAGATGGTAGTGGCATACGTGATGATTATTTAAATGGAAATAATGTGAGAATAATGCTGCCCGGATGTCTTAATCGATCAACCTGGCAAAATAATTTTCAAGGTGATTACGCATGGCATTCCTGAACATTTCAGGTGAGCCATTCTCAATCGTATCAACAAGACCCTTATGTGAAACATATTTCTTTATAGTAACCTGTCTTTTAATCAGCTCGCTGTGTAGAACATAATCGAAGATGGGTAGCAACAATCGCTGAAACTTTTTCAGTGTGTCATTGCCCGTTATCTCATATAATTTTCCGTGAAAGGCAATCTCATGCCCCGGTTCAAAAGCTAGTGTATCGGTTTGTGCCGGTTCCTGGCTCACAATCTCCTTTAAATCTTCTATGTCCGCTTTGTTGATTCTATTAAAGATAAAGTCAGCCATTCCGATTTCAAGCATCAGGCGGAGTTCGAATATCTCCTTCAATGTCTCCTGGTTGAGCATGTACGGATTCATGCTTTTACTGATGATACTAAAAATGTTTGGACTCGTTATTACAGCCCCTTTCTTTTTCCTGGATTCTAGCAAGCCTCTCATTTTCAACCTGGTTAATGCTTCGCGAATCACAGTTCTGCTAACACCAGCGATTCCGCCAGCTCCACTTCTTTTGGAATGCTATCACCAATTCGCAACGTTCGGCGGGTTAAAAGATCCACCAGGTTTGCTTCTACTTTATCCACCAATGAACGCGCATCAACAGTTTTTAAACTTTCACGCAGCGTTGAATAATCCATATTAAGTCAGTCTTGTTAATTGTACAAATAATCAAAAAAGAAACAAGGTTATGTGAAATTTTTGTAATTCAATGATAATCAACCTAAAAACATTTTTTGTGCATTTTACGTTTTTATTAAACAAACTTGTTACTTTTAACAAGTAATACATAATAATAAAACCAAACTGTTTATGAGTAAAGGCAACTACTACAACCGCGTCTTGCAACTTATTGCAGGACTGCTCATCTCAATTGTTTTACAGGCTCAGAATCGCCCCGTCACTGGAACCGTGTTTAACCAGAAAGGAGTGCCAATGGGAGGAGTTAGTGTTACCATAAAAGGCAAGGACCTGGGAACGCAAACTTCCGATGAAGGCCGGTTTTCATTGTCTGCCGCTACTGGCGATATACTTGTTGTAAGCTATACGGGGTATAAAACTACAGAGACTGTTATAGGACAATCGAAGGATTATCGGTTGTCGATTACCCAGTCTGATGAAAATATGGACGAAGTGGTGGTGGTGGGGTACGGCACTCAAACCAGGAGAAACGTTACAAGTGCAATCTCCAAATTAGATAAAGATGTTTTGGCGAATGCACCAAGAGCTAACGTTGGTAGCGCATTACAAGGAACCGTGCCTGGCTTACAGGTAGTTAATGCTACCGGCCAGCCCGGCGCTGCGCCATATATACTGCTGAGAGGAGGTGCTTCAATAAACAGTCCGGGAGCACCACTTGTTGTTGTTGATGGTGTAATCAGATCCTTCAATGATATACCTTCAGAAGATATAGCCTCAATTGAGTTACTTAAAGATGCTGCGTCGACAGCCATTTATGGCGCCAGGGCGAATAATGGTGTAATTTTGATAACTACAAAACAAGGCCGCAGCGGAGCTGCTCAGGTTTCTTATAAATTTACCGGCGGGTATAATGCGCGTCGAACAGGGTATGATTATTTGGATGCTAAAGATTTCATTTACTATAACAGGCTTGGAAATTTAAATTCGGGCAGAACGCTTACCCAGGTCAATTCTTCACGCGGTTATGGACTACTTACCGATTCTGCAAACCTTGCATCATTTGATATCCGTCCTTTTAACTCAACAACTGCCGGCCTTTTGAGCAGTGGCTGGGATACAGTTTCTGATCCTTATGGTGGAACAATAATATTCAAGGATCATGGTGGTGAAATCGAGAACATTGTATTCAAGAACACTTACACCCAGGATCATTATGTGAATGTTATTGGTGGAAATGATAAAGGAAAATATTTTGCCAGCTTCGATTACTATAAAGAAGATGGAATCATTGTGGGTTCCGATTATAAACGGTTTTCAGGTAATATCAATGGATCGTATAAAGTAAAACCAAACCTGGAAATCAGTACGGGCGCAGTACTTTCAACCTCCTCCCAGGTTGGAACGATTGCTGGAGAAGTTAATACGCTTTATAGAAGCCTGGCGGTATGGCCAACCTTCAATCCGTGGATGGATCCGGAGAAAACCCGACCGAATCCTGGTAATGGGAACAGTGATGGCAATCCGCTTTACTGGCTTGAAAAGGCTGACAGGTTAAATGAAGTTAACAGGATTACAGTAAACGCTTCAGTTAAATGGGACCTATTGCCAGGTTTATATATTCGCGCAACAGGAAATGCTTACATGGCAGAGGAACTGAATCAGTCATTCCAAAGAGCTACGC
>JBBPYM010000009.1:0-3977 GCA_038199905.1 Chitinophagales bacterium
ATCCAGGTCGCGACCGACACAGCGGTCGTATCTGGAGGATTAGTTATACAGGCGATAAAAAACATAAAGCCGGTGCGCCTGTTGACTGGTCCAAAGCTGACCTGGACGCATTATTAAAAGGGTTGAAATCACCACAGCTCAATACCCGTTTTAAAGTGGCAAACCAGGTAGTGGACGGCTTCGGTGACAAAGCTGTTAATCCTGTTTTAGCGCTTGCAAGATCGCGTGCTACAGATAGCCGGTTGTTTGTTCAATGTCTCTGGATTTTATACCGTCTTCAATCCCTGCCTGGCGATCTGCTGGCAACCGGGTTAAAGAACGCTGATCCTCTTGTGCAGGTGCATGCGCTGAGGATACTCAACGAAATGGATAAAATTTCAGACGATCAGCGACAGCTGGCGGTAACGGCATTATCAAACCAAAACCCACACGTAAAACGTATCGCGGCAGAGGTACTAGGCAGGCTGCCAAAACCCGGCAATATTAAATATGTTGTAGATGCCAATGCCCAGGCTACTGACGGTGACACACACCTGAAATATACCACGCTGATCAGTACGCGAAACCAATTGCGCAACGCCGACGTGATGAAGGAAGTGGCTTCAGCATCCTGGACTGATGCGCAGATGAAAGTTCTGGGAAAAGCAGTACTGGATGTGCCCACCAAAGAGGGAGCCGTTTTCGCACTCAAATACATTCAAAAATACCCGGTAACACAGGATGAAATGGTTGTATATCTCCAATTCATCAGCCGTTACGTTCCGGCGGAGCAGTCAGGGCTCGCGATCGATCTCATCCAGAAAAGATTTCCTAACGACCTCGATGCGCAATACACTTATTACAACACCATCAGGCAAGGCATTGCACAGCGCGGCGGGCAGGTGCCCCCCGTTCTTAAGAAGTGGGCAACCACTATTGCCACTGAGTTTATGTCAACATTTTCCGGTGAGATGGACACCTGGAACAACCGTCCTTTAGATCCTGCAGTACCGTCGGTTAATCCATGGGGTGTCGTGGGAAAGGGCACGCTTCGGAATTTTCCTGCCACTGAAAATTCTGAAATGAACGGCATGTTCAAAACGCTGGAAGCAGCCAACCCTGCAACCGCTGCAAAATATATATCCAGTGAAATATTTGGACTACAGCATACGGGCATATTGTACTCCGCACCTTTCAGTCTTCCATCGTCATTGCAACTGGCAGTTTTTGATAATGATGTGCATCGATCAGAATCAAAAAGAGGCGCATCCAAAAATGGTGTCCGGGTTATTCTGGTGAGCACGGGAAAGCAGGCCGCTGCATATCGCTTAAACCTCGATCATGCACCTGAAGTCAGGGATCTTATAACCACCACAACGTTGAATCTTGAAGCATATAAAGGGCAAATGGGTTACCTGGAAGTTGTTGACAGTAGCAAGCAAGGTGCAATCGCCATAACCGTGTTAAACAGTGGCATTAAGATGCCAGCCAAAGGTCCAGCTCAGCTCGCCTTACACAGGATTCATGCCGCCGGCATTGCAGAAGATTTTAAAATTGCTTCCATGGAGCCGGTGTTAAAGAAATTGCTTGCGGCACGATGGGCGGATACGGACTCACGGGCAGCAGCAGCCGAAGCACTGGTAAGTATTTCAGGTGCCTCAGTGAATGGTCTGCTGGCTGAAATATTTACACGTAAGGACGAGCCCGTTTTATTAAAAGAAAAGCTGGCAGTTATCATGGGACAGTCTGCCTCTCCTGTTGTACTCGCGGCGCTTAAAAATAGTCTTTCCGGTGCACCTGCAAATCTTCAAAGTTCCATAGCTTCGGTGCTGGCAAATTCCGGTTCGGGGATCGATTACCTGGTAGAAGCGGTTAACCAAGGTTATATTCAGCCTGCATTGCTTGACGGCCCTAAAATAAAAGAGCGAATGATCGCAAATTTTAAAGCAGGGCAGGAGCAGAAGCTTAATCAGCTGGTGGCAGGCAATGCTTCCGAACGTGAAACAAGAAACAAGATTATTGAAGCGAGGCTGGCCAGTTTTGATCCGGCATCCGTATCAGTAAACACAGGGAAGCAAATGTTTATACAGAATTGCAGTGTGTGTCACCAGGTCAGGGGCACCGGCGGACTTATTGGTCCGCAACTTAATGGGGTAGGCAGTTGGGGCCAAAAGGCGCTCACTGAAAAAATCCTGGACCCAAACCGGAATATCTCGGAATCTTTCAGGGTTTACAACATAACACTTAAGAATGGTAAATCCCTGACAGGCCTTTACCGCCGGGAAGAAGGTGAACTGCTGATCTTTGCAAATGCTGGAGGACAAGAATTTACTGTTGCAAAAAATGATATCAGGGACAGAACACCGTCAAAATATACCTTAATGCCTGACTATTTTAGTACTACTATTGCAAAAAAAGATTTTGACGCGCTGGTGAAGTACCTGCTTACAATTAAAGAATAAAAGGAACATAACAGCAGGCTGTTTCAATTGCTGAATATATTTTTACACCGTTTCTTATCACATAGCTTAAATAACCATTATGATCCATGTTATTTCAAAGTCCGCCAGCAGCCGGCGTTTACAGTTGGTCCTGCTCTTAAGTCTTGTTTCGGCTAGTCATGCTTGTTATGCACAGGAAACTGGCGTAAAGTTTAAAAAACACACGATTACTACAGAATTTGTTTCCGAAGGTTCCACCGTTGGTGATGTTAACAAAGATGGTAAAATGGATGTGCTTGCCGGTGCCTACTGGTATGAAGCGCCCGGATGGACGCCTCATGAACTTGCAAAACCACAGAAATGGTCAACCAAAGCTTATAGTAATTCATTTCTGAATTTCGCGATGGACGTGAATAAAGACGGGTGGGTAGACCTGGTGCGTGTTGGTTTTCCGGGTGATGAATCGATCTGGTATGAAAATCCTAAAAAAGCCAGCGGGTACTGGAAAGAACATTGGGTTTATAAGTCAGTAGGCAATGAGTCTCCTGCCCTGGTGGATGTAGACGGAGATGGCAGGCTCGACCTGCTTTGTAATAATTCAAAAGATAAAAAGATTGTCTGGGTAAGCGCACCGAAGTCAAAGTCTGATACCGGCTGGACAGAATACACCATAAGCTCGGATACTCTGCAGGGAACGCATAAATACACGCATGGCCTGGGGCTGGGAGACATTAACATGGACGGCAGGAAAGATGTTATCACCAGGGAAGGCTGGTGGGAAGCGCCTATTGATCGCAAACAGTCCAACTGGACCTTTCATAAAGCAGACCTCGGGAAAGAGTGCTCACAGATGTTTGCGATAGATCTTGATGGGGATGGAGACAATGACGTCATCAGTGCTTCTGCGCATGCTTATGGTATCTGGTGGCATGAGCAGGTGAAGGACGCTTCCGGGGTAACCTGGAAGACCCATGAAATTTTTAAAGGTATTTCGCAAACCCATGGGCTCGAACTGGTGGATATTAACAGGGATGGTCACCCGGATATTATTACCGGTAAAAGGTATTATGCGCATAATGGTGGAGACCCTGGCGCGGAAGAGCCTGCTATTTTGTACTGGTTTGAATATAAACCCGGTAAAGAGCCATCCTGGATACCGCACGTGATCGATGATAACTCGGGCGTGGGGTTACAGGTGAATGTATTGGACATGAATAAGGATAAATTGATTGATATCGTGGAATCTAATAAAAAAGGGGTTTATATGTTTGAGCAATTGAAAAAATAAGCTGGTTTAAGGTTTTCTTGGTCGTAAGACAATACTGATGCATGAGCCTTTTGGGGTTCATGCATTTTTTTTAGCCGCTGAGGACGCGGAGAGGAAGCGCAGAGGATTGCAGAGAATTTGACACGATGATAATTTAACATAAGTTTTTGTTTTCCCTGCTTGTCTTTTATACGACTTTGTACTCTTATAAGAGGATGTTTTAAATTATCACATCATGAAAACTAATTTCATACAACAGGAAATTTTGATTTTGGCAGGAACAAGTTTTG
>JBBPYM010000010.1:0-3077 GCA_038199905.1 Chitinophagales bacterium
AAAAATCCACTAAAGAAAATCACCGCCCAGATAATGGCGAATGTGGAGGACGAAAGTATACAGGAATAGCTGTCAGCTATCAGCTATCAGCCGTCAGCTAAATAACCCGGTCATCGCGGGTTGAAACGGAGTTTTTGTCGTGTGTACGATTTTATTAACGACTTTCTTTAGACATATAAAGAATAAAACTCACTAAACTTTTTTTATTATCCAAGTCAGGTGGCTGATAGCTGATAGCTGATAGCTATTTAAACACACTATCCGGCACTCCCTTGTTAATAATATAATTGTTGTAAGAGATCTCGAGCATACCCTTATTTGTTTTCACTTCATCTTTGTTTTTACTTTTTTTACTTCCGTCATCGTAGTCAAACGTAACACCCTTCGGAAGCTTGTACTCTTTAGTATTAAAAGTAAAAACGGCTTTATCGGGCAAAGCGTAAGAGGCATATTTGCCATATTGCATGGCCAGTTCATAAGTGCCATTTTCACGCGTTGTAGTACGAGCTTTAAGGATCAACAACCGGGCTTCATCAATGTATAAAGTAGAGAGAACGATTTCCGAGTTGTCGTCCAATGGCAAGAGTTTAATGACCTTCACAGTGATATTGCCAATCTTTTCATTTTCTGCGGGGATGGCTGTGAATTTTCTATTAGCCATCAGGTTACTAAGACTCATGCTTGCGGCCCCTTTTGGAACCAGCGATATTCCCTTTTCATTCTTTATCTTTAACTTATCCGGATTCTTAAAATATATCGTAACATCCGCCATAGGAACTTTTAGAAATGGCACATTCGTTTTCATGATACCGGTAGCTTCGTAATCTTTAACCTGCTCAATTTTTGTTTTTACCTTTAACACAAGATCCATCGCTTCCTGTGCTACGCTTACCTTGGAAACTAACATTAGAAAAAGAGTACTAATTACTATTCCTTTCATACAACACTATTTAAGATAAAATATCTTTTTTACGGAAAATCAAAATTGCAGAACCAACAAACAAAACGATATATCCTATCAATACGCCCAGGCTTCTCATTATGGCCGGTAAATTTTCAATAGTGCCCTTAATAGCTTCCCCCTCTCCGTTTGATTTCGAATAGAAAAATCCCTTCCATGCAAGCATATGAGAAGTAAAAAGCCATGGCTTAACAGTGTCGTCATAAATAGGAATCTGCATTTCAGATAAAATCGTAAAAACAATAACGATGCTGATAGTTGATACTATCGGGCCAATTGAATTGTCTGCGAATATCGATAATAGGAATGCCAGTGCCGCAACTGTTGTGAGCGCCACTGCTGCATAAGCAAACGCCGCAATGTAGCGCCACAATATATCACTGCGCTGGATCTGTTCAACCACATCATTTCTTGTAATGATCATATCGTTCGTACCAAAAAGCAGGATGCTAACCAATAAAGAAAGCAGGGCCATCCATATCAACAACATCACTGTATAAATAACACAGGCTGCGAATTTGGTTAACATAAACTGTGTTCGGCTAACTGGTCGCGTTAGTAATAGGCGTAAAGTGCCCATATTGGCTTCGCCCGCTATGGAATCGCCGGCTACAAGTGCAACAAGCAAAGGTACATGGATCAGTAAAAGGTTTAGTATGATAAAACAAACCAGGTATCCATTTAATACAACCTGGTACGGGATCTCTATTGAATCCTTCATTCCCCCCATCAGAAATTCCAGGTAAGATATACCATCAACTTTTAGCGCAAGTTGAACAATGCCTACCATTGCAGCTATAGCAGCAAAACTTATATAGGTGCGGGGCCTCCTGAATATTTTTAGTAGTTCAATCCGTAAAATTGCCAACATATTGTTTACCTGCAGTTATCTGTAAAAAATAATTTTCCAACGAATTTTTTGCCTGCAAACTTAAAACTCCAACACCGGCATAAACAAGGTCATGGTTTAATTCAGGAATCTGCTCCCGGTGTATTTGAAGTAAAATATTGTCAAAAACCGGTTTTATCAAAAAAGCATTCCATTTGCTGTTTTGAATATAATCTACAGCAAATGATAAATCAGTAGCTTCCAATGAAACCAGGGTTTTGGCGGGGTCTATCAGTTCTTCCACGGCGCCTTCCACAATTTTTTTACCCTTATCGATGATCAGCATACGTGTAGCCACCTGTTCAATCTCACTTAACAGGTGAGAGGATACCACAACCGTTTTTTTAAGGTGCCTGCTCAGATGCAGAATAAGGTTTCGCATGTCAGCGATGCCCTGTGGGTCCAGTCCATTGGTGGGTTCATCCAATATCACCAGTTGTGGGTCATGTACCAGCGCGATAGCTATTCCCAATCTCTGTTTCATTCCTTGTGAATAGGTTTTGGCTTTACTATTTGCGCGGTCTGCTAGTCCCACAAGTTCTAATTGTTCCATTAACTTTTTGCGGGATGAATCAACACCGTTCATTTTTGCAAAGAGTTGAAGGTTTTCATAGCCAGAAAGGTATTTATAAAGATCTGGCCTTTCAATGATTGCTCCAACCTGGCGGAGTATCTCTTTCCGATGACTTCTGAGGTTGAGGCCGAATATTTCAATTTCTCCTCCTGAGGGTTCGATCAAGGTAAGCAACATGCGGATTGTAGTTGATTTACCTGCTCCATTCTGCCCGAGAAACCCGTATACGTCTGACTGGTTCACAGTAAAAGAGAGGCTGTCGACCGCTTTTACGTCCTTAAACTGTTTTGTTAATGAAGAGACATTAATAATTCCGGTCATACTAGAATGTGCGTTAATACTAGTTCATAATAACAGGATACGGAGGCATTTGTTGCACAACTTAGACAACTTGTGTTATCAGCTTTCAGCTATTGGCCGTCACCTATCAGCTCTGAGCCTCAATCTGGATTGATAAGTGGTGCTGATCGGAGTCTTTTATCTAGTTCAAAGCACAGATAAAGCCCGTGCCCTTCAGGATTTTCTGTTTGCCGACAGGTAGGATTGCAGGTTTCTTACATATTCGGTAAATGCATCGATGCCTTTTTCAGTTATTTTACAGGTAGTTTGAGGGTAATTATCCTTGAATTGTTTTACAACATCTATGTAACCAA
>JBBPYM010000011.1:0-15016 GCA_038199905.1 Chitinophagales bacterium
AAACCCGGTTTATAATTATTATGATACTGCAAAATTTGCGGAAGGAATTAAGAAATGTCCATTCACTCTATCATTTAGTGAGAAGATGGATGAAACCACTGAATTGTGTAAATATATTGTGCCTTCTCACCATTGGTTAGAAAGCTGGGGAGATGCTGAACTACAAAGCGGTTATGTAAGTGCTATCCAGCCTTTAATCCACCCATTATTCAAAACCCGTCAGTTTGAAGATTCTCTTTTAAAACTGGCCGGAAGTTCCGAAGAATATGCAGATTATTTTGTGAATTACTGGACTACCAAATTAGGTGGATCTACTCAATATTATCAGTTTCTACAGGATGGAGTGATCGAGAATTCAAAATTAAGATCTGTCTCTACCGGTTCAGTTGCTTCTGCAATTACTGCAGCTGCGTCAATGACGACAACTTCCGTTACTGATTCATTATCGGCTGCACCTGTAGTAGCACCGGCAGCCACTTCTACCACCTTACCTTCCGGCAGTGTTTCTTTTACCGCCAATGTTTCTGATGCTGCTGCTAAAATAGTTGCAGTAAAGGGAGGAGATAAGGAGTTGATTTTATATCAAAATATATCCATTGGAACCGGAAACCGTGCAAATAATGCCTGGCTTCAGGAAGTAAGTGATCCGATCACAAAAGCAACCTGGGATAACTATGCAATGATTTCACCTGAATTAGGGTTGGAATTATTTGGTATAGATATCTTTAATTATCGTCATTCGGACAAGTATGAAATACACCCGGAGAAGCCGATGATTAAAATCACCACCAATGGAAAGGAATTGGAAGTTCCAATACTCATCATCCCGGGAACCCATCCGGATGTGATAGCGGTAGCATTGGGCTATGGCCGCAAGAGTAATGATGAAACTAAAACGAAAGAATTTATTGGTGCAGCTGCTAACGGTGTAGGCTTTAATGCCTATCCATTTGCTGCTCATGCGGGAAGTTCTATTTCTTATAACACAGTAGTTTCAGTGGAAAAGAGTGCGAATAAATATCCTATAGCACAATCTCAAACGCACAATATTACAGAAGGAAGGCCAATCGTTAAGGAAATTACCCTTAAGCATTTCATAGCTGATCCTGAAAGTATCAATAGAGCAGAGAAAGCAGAATTAAGTGCATACGGTGAAGATTTTACACGGGATGCCACCTTATATCCGACCTTCGATAAACCTGGTATTAAATGGGGGATGAGCATTGACTTAAATACCTGTATCGGGTGTAGCGCTTGTACTGTTGCTTGTGTGGCCGAGAATAATATCTCTACAGTTGGTAAGAATGAAGTAGCAAGATTCCATGATATGCAGTGGCTAAGAATTGACCGCTATTTTACGGGTAATACTAAAAATCCTGATATTATTTTCCAGCCAATGCTCTGTCAGCATTGCGATAATGCACCATGTGAGAACGTTTGCCCGGTATCTGCTACCAACCATAGTAGTGAAGGATTAAACCAAATGATTTACAACCGTTGTATTGGTACAAGGTATTGTGCGAATAACTGCCCGTTTAAAGTACGTCGCTTTAACTGGGCTGATTACAATGGAGCAGATAGTTTTAAGGATAACCAAAAGGATTATATCTCTGATGCTACCCTGGACTTGCAGGATGATCTTACACGCATGGTATTAAACCCTGATGTAACAGTGAGAGCAAGAGGGGTGATGGAGAAATGTACTTTTTGTGTTCAGCGCTTACAGGATGGTAAGTTACATGCCAAGCAGGAAAACCGTCCATTGAAGGATGGGGAAGTAAAAACTGCTTGTATGCAGTCATGCCCGACACATGCGATTAGTTTTGGAAATGTTAATGATAAAGAAAGCAGGGTGTCTAAAATCCGGGATACGGAACAGACACAACGTAAGTTTTACGTATTGGAACAATTACACGTATTGAGTAACATTAATTATCTCGCAAAAGTTAGAAATACGGAGAGAGAGGTAGGGAGCAAGAAAGCATAATATTTTTCAGAACTGATAAATTCATAAGGTTACAGATACAGCCTGTAGCAAAAAAGCTAAAAACAGTATGTCATTATTAAAGTATGAATCGGAACTAAGGGAGCCATTAGTTAGCGGCGATAAAAATTATCACCAGGTAACTGTTGATATCATCGGTCCTGTAGAAGCCAAACCCACAAGGTCATGGTATATAGGATTGGTCATTGCGCTTTGCTTATTGGTCTTTGGTGTTTATTCCGTGTATAGAGAGGTTGTTTATGGTGTAGGGGAGTGGAATCTTAACCGGACTGTAGGTTGGGGCTGGGATATTACAAACTTTGTATGGTGGATTGGAATCGGTCATGCGGGAACGTTGATATCTGCAATTCTATTATTATTCAGACAAGGATGGAGGACAGGTGTAAACAGAGCTGCTGAAGCGATGACAATTTTCGCTGTAATCTGTGCCGGCCAGTTTCCTATATTTCACATGGGTCGTGTGTGGTTGGCATTTTTCGTAATGCCATACCCCAATACTCGTGGACCTTTGTGGCCTAACTTTAACTCGGCCCTTCTTTGGGACGTATTTGCAATATCAACCTATTTCAGTGTATCTCTTTTATTCTGGTACACAGGTCTGTTACCGGATTTTGCAACAATCCGTGACAGAGCAAAAACAAAAACACGTAAAATGCTTTACGGATTAGCCTCTTTTGGCTGGACTGGAAGTACAAAGCATTGGCAGCGACAGGAAAGTCTTGCATTAGTATTAGCAGGTTTGGCTACTCCGCTTGTATTATCTGTACACACGATTGTATCTTTTGACTTTGCGACGTCAGTAGTACCGGGTTGGCACACAACCATTTTTCCTCCTTATTTTGTGGCAGGTGCAGTATTCTCAGGTTTTGCGATGGTACAATCTTTATTGATCATTACCAGGAAGGTGCTGCATTTTGAAGATTACATTACTATTGGACATATTGAGGCGATGAATAAGGTAATTGTGGTGACAGGTTCTATCGTTGGTTGTGCCTATTTAACAGAATTGTTCGTTGCCTGGTATAGTGGTAACCAATATGAGTGGTATGCCTTCAGGGAAACAAGAGTAAATATTTTTAGTCCTTATGGATGGGCATATTATGGAATGATGTTTTGTAACGTTGTTTCTCCGCAATTGTTCTGGTCAAGAAAATTGAGAAGAAATGTGTTGTTCACTTTCTTTATGTCAGTGTTGATCAACGTAGGAATGTGGTTTGAGCGTTTTGTAATTATTGCAACGTCCATTTTCAGGGATTATCTTCCTTCTTCATGGCCTACATATTATAGCCCAAGCATCTGGGAAATCGGCTTTTTCCTGGGAACGTTTGGACTCTTCTTTACTTGTTATTTCTTATTTGCAAAATATTTCCCGGTAATTGCGGTTGCGGAGATTAAGCATATTCTTAAAACAAGTGGTGAGAACTATAAAGCGAAAATGACAGATATAGAAAGAATGGATTCTGATAAATTCTATATCGAGGAAATTGAAAAAGGACATTAATAAAATGATTCATTAATTTCTCCTTCGGGAGCGTAATAATAAAGTTTCGAAAATGATTAAAAAATTTATAGTAGGCAGTTTTGAAGAAGAAAACGTGCTGTTTCCTGCAGTTAAAAATGTGAGAAGGGCAGGCTATAAACTTCATGATGTTTATACACCTTACCCCGTTCATGGTTTGGATCATGCCATGGGACTGAGGGAAACAAGTTTACATACCATGGGTTTTATTTATGGTATTTTAGGATTGACCACTGCTATAGCAGGTATGGGTTGGATCTTTACAACAGACTGGCCACTTAATATTGGTGGTAAGCCTCATGTTCCTTTACCCGCCTTTATTCCGATTGCGTTTGAGCTAACGGTATTGTTTTCTGCTGTAGGCATGGTAATGACCTTCTGTTATCTTAACCAAATGATGCCGGGTGTTAAGAAACATCATTTTAGCCCAAGAGCAACAGATGATGCGTTTGTGATGGTAATAGAATGTACAGATCAATCAAATGAAGAGGAGATAAAAAGTTTCCTTGGATCAAATGGAGCTATCGAAATCAATACCCAGGTGGCGGAAGCCGGCTGGTGGTTTGGCAGATATGATAAAGAACAAAAATTGTACAGGGAAGAGGAGTTTGCTGTCTAATTATTCATTCACTTCTTGTGCAAAAAACAAAAATATTTAAACCGGTTATTATTTTAGGTATGAAAAAATTGAAAATAGTTACGATGATGGTCATTGCTGCTGGTCTGTTTACGATTGGTTGCAGCAGTAAGCGTGATCCGGGAAAAATCTACATGCCAGACATGGCCTATAGCAGGGCTTATGAAGCGTACGCAGATCACAACCTGGCAGATAAGAATATTAATTACATCCCATCAACGGTAGAAGGTACCATACGGAGAGGTGATTTATTTCCTTATACTTTACCAAACGATTCCAATGGATATAAAATGAGTGCCAGTGTTCAAAATCCTTTACCAGCTTTAAATCCTGTTGAAATGGCTGAAGCTGGTCGCCTGTATAATATTTATTGTGGAATTTGTCATGGTGCAAAGATGGATGCCCAGGGGCCTCTTGGAACAGGAGGAAAAATTCCTGCCATTGCTAACCTCACATTGCAGCAATATGTGGATATGCCTGAAGGAACGATGTTTCACTCCGTTACTTACGGAAAAGGAAATATGGGAAGTTATGCTTCACAGTTGAGCAGAAAACAAAGGTGGGAAGTGGTTCATTATGTAAAAGCTTTGCAAACCGGAGCTGTGGCACCACCAGAACCTGCCGCAACAGATTCAACTGCGACTGAAGGGATGGATGCCGCTGATCCTGCGATAACAGATACTACACAACAATAATAATAGAATAGACCTTTTAATATTAAAAATATTTTTGAATGAACAATCAGTACGTATCACCGGCAGGATATAAAACATGGTCAGCCGGTTTAATGATTGCCGGTTTGCTGACTCTAATTTTAGGTTTTATTTTCATGAATCCTTTTGCGGGATCGCATGGGGATAATATAGTGAGCACCAGGTTCTGGGCTGCATTACTTCAAAATAGTTTATTCTGGCTGATGCTAGTAAACATTGGAACCTTATTTATATCTATCACTACCCTGGCTATGGGTGGATGGCAAACTGCTTTCCGTAGAGTAGGCGAGGCGATCTCTTCACTGATTCCCATTATGGGAGTGATTACCCTTGTTATTTTGTTAGCGATCATATTTGGTGGCCGTCATGATATTTATCACTGGCTGGATACTGAAGCTGTAGCTAATGATCATATTTTAAAAAATAAAGCAGGATTTTTAAATCCATATGTATATGTAGGAGCGTCTATTGTAGTAATTGGTTTATGGTCTTTTCTTACAAAGAAACTGAACCAGTTGAGCCTGGAAAGTGATGCTGCCGGAACAATGGATCCTGAGACTTCACGAAGGTTTCTTAAAAAGAACCTTGGTTATTCTGCTTATTTTATTGTTTTGTATTTACTAAGTGTTGGTTCAATTATGCCCTGGCTTTGGATGATGAGTATCGATCCGCACTGGTACAGTACGATGTATAGCTGGTACACATTTGCTAGCACGTTTGTAGCCGGTATAGCTCTCCTGACAATTTTTGTAATTTATTTTAAAAATCGGGGTGTTCTCCCCTTTGTAACACAGGAGCATATACAAGATCTGGGTAAATTCATGTTTGCCTTTTCAATTTTTTGGACCTATCTCTGGTTCTCCCAGTTTATGCTGATCTGGTATGCAAATATCCCCGAAGAAACTGTTTACTTTAAAGTAAGATTGCAGGGACCGTACAGGGGATTATTCTATCTGAATCTCGTACTGAATTTTGTCGCGCCGATCCTTATCTTTATGAAGAAAGCAACTAAAAGAAATTATACTATTGTGACCTTTATGTGTGTAGTGATCATTTTTGGTCATTGGATAGATTTTTACCAAATGGTAATGCCTGGTACTGCGATCGGTGCTAATGCAAAACTAAGCTGGTTTGAGTTTGGGATACCATTAGGATTTGTTGGGTTAATTATGTGGGGCGTAAATAAATTTGCTGAAAAAACGCCAATGACTGCTAAGAATAATCCTTTCATGAAAGAAAGTATTATCCATCAGGCATAGATCAGGTTGATACTGCTTATCCATTGGTCACTATATGGACCATTGGTATCGAAGTATTTGATATTTTTGAAATCAAATAGTATATATCCGGGTTTGAAGAACCAATTCCAGATGTATTTTTGAATAGAGTTAAATTTTAAAATCCTTAGGTGAGGAAAAAATAAGAAACATGAATAACATTTTTTTAATTGCGATTGTTGTCCTTATTTTTATTGTGATCTTTCAGATTTCCAAAGCAAGTGAGTACGTTAGTGTACTTAAGGGGGAGGAGAAGTCGAAGAAACAAGACAATAAAGTAAACGGCTTTTTGATGATCGTTTTCCTAATACTCGGATTGATCGGGGTATGGTATTGTAATAAGCTCTATTACCCAATGTCTACTCTCGACTATGGTGCGGCTTCTATTGAAGGAAAGAACATCGATACAATGATTTGGATGACCATTGTTGTAACAGGGACTGTATTTTTCATTACCCAAATTCTGTTGTTCTGGTTTGCATTTAAATACCAGCACAACGATAACAGAAAAGCATTATTCTATGCGCATAACAATAAATTAGAATTGATCTGGACAGGAATTCCTGCTATAGTATTGACAATATTAGTTGTTTATGGTTTGAAATACTGGTTTGTATTTACCTCAGATGCTCCTAAAAATGCCCAGGTAGTAGAAATCACCGGTCATCAATTTGGTTGGGAAATTCGATACCCGGGAAAAGATGGGATTTTTGGTAAGAAAGATTATCGTCTAACCAACCCAGCAAAGAGTAACCCATTAGGTGTTGATTGGTCAGACATTGCCAGCCACGACGATATTCATGTAACATCGGTCATGTATGTGGAAGTGAATAAGCCGGTAAAATTAATTATTCATTCCCAGGATGTTATTCATGACGTTGGTTTACCTGCATTTAGAATGAAAATGGACGCTGTTCCTGGTACGCCAACTACGCTCTGGTTTACGCCGATATACACAACAGAGGAGATGAAGGTAGTATCAGGAAATCCTAATTATGTATATGAAATAGCTTGTGATCAAATGTGTGGAAAAGGTCACTTTTCAATGCGCGGCGTAATTAACGTTGTCACTGCCAAGGAATACAGGGAATATATGGTTAAACAAAGACCTCAGTATTTAAAAGCGAAGGAGTTTATTACACAATCTCCGACCGACTCTTTAAAAACATTAGCTCTCGATAACCACACTCATTAATAAAATCAGCCGTAGGCACTTTTAAAATATATCATTATGAATAACGAAGAAGTTTTGCACCAGGAACCAATGGTTGTGCACGACGCCGGGCATGCCGCACATGATGCTCATCATAAAGAATCTTTTATCACCAAATATATTTTTAGCCAGGATCATAAAATGATCTCCCGGCAATTTCTAATCACGGGAATTATTTGGGCGGTTATAGGCGGATTGTTTTCCGTATTATTCCGCTTACAACTTGGCTATCCTGAGTCCACCTTTCCTTTCTTAGAAGATATTTTGGGACGTTGGGCAAAAGGAGGTAGAATAGACCAGGATTTTTATTATGCTTTGGTAACTATGCATGGAACCATTTTAGTGTTCTTCGTTCTAACGGCAGGGTTAAGTGGAACTTTTTCTAATTACCTGATTCCATTACAAATTGGTGCACGGGATATGGCATCACCATTTTTGAACATGCTTTCTTATTGGTTCTTCTTTGCTTCATCTATTGTAATGTTTTCTTCTTTGTTCGTACAAACTGGACCTGCAGCAGGTGGCTGGACAATTTATCCACCGTTGAGTGCACTCGGCGATGCAATGGATGGTTCTAAAACGGGGATGGATCTGTGGTTGATAAGTATCTTCCTCTTTATTATTTCAACACTTTTAGGAGGTCTTAACTACGTGACCACTATTTTAAATATGCGGACCAAGGGGATGTATATGACAAGATTGCCTCTAACAATCTGGGCTTTCTTTTTTACAGCTATTTTAGGAATTCTTACCTTCCCTGTGCTTCTGTCTGCCGTAGTATTATTAATGTTTGACCGTCATTTAGGAACAAGCTTTTATCTGAGTGATATCTATATTGCCGGTAAAATTTTGCCAAATGAAGGGGGAAGTCCGATCCTGTTCCAGCATTTATTCTGGTTCCTCGGACACCCGGAGGTATATATTATTGCCCTACCGGCAATGGGAATAACCTCAGAAGTTATTTCAACCAATTCCCGCAAACCTATTTTCGGATATATGGCCATGGTGGCTTCTTTCTTCGCCATCTCTTCCTTATCCTTTTTGGTATGGGCGCATCATATGTTTGTAACCGGTATGAATCCATTCCTTGGATCTGTATTCGTATTGTTCACCCTATTAATTGCCGTACCATCAGCCATTAAAGTATTTAACTGGCTTACAACGATGTGGAAAGGAAATATAATATTCACTCCTGCGATGCTCTTTGCGATCGGTTTTGTGAGTTTATTTATTTCAGGCGGACTTACAGGAATCTGGGTTGGTAACTCAGCCATTGATATGCACGTTCATGATACTTATTTTGTTATTGCGCATTTTCACCTGGTAATGGGTGTAGCATCTATGTTTGGAATGTTTGCGGGGATTCAACACTGGTTTCCCAAAATGTTCGGAAGATTTATGAATAATACTCTTTCTTATATTCACTTCTGGGTTACTATGGTGGGAGCATATCTTATTTTCTGGCCGATGCATTACCAGGGTATTGCAGGTATGCCACGCCGGTATTACGACTTTAGTAACTGGGAATCTTTTAAAATGTTTCATGGACTAAATGAATTCATCAGTGTCGTGGCGATTATCGTATTCTTTGTGCAGTTCTTATTTATCTTCAACTTCTTTTATTCAATTTTTAAGGGAAGAAAAGTAACTGAAGAGAACAAGAACCCATGGAATTCTACCACACTTGAGTGGACAACTCCGGCTAATCCGGGACATGGTAATTGGGTAGGAGAAATTCCTGAAGTACACCGTTGGGCTTATGATTATAGTAAAGGTGACAGGGACTTTATACCTCAGGACGAACCAATTGGTCCAAATGAGAGTGAACACTAAGAAAAAATATAAATGGCTTATTTAAAACAGATATTTCTTAAAAAGCCCTGGTAAAGCAGGGCTTTTTAAGGTAGATTATAAATGGGAAAGACACTAATGGTTTCGCAAAAATCAACTTCTTACACACTTGCAAGTAAGGCGAAAGATTATTTTATACTAATAAAATTTACGCTGAGCTTCCTGGTAGTGTTTAGTAGCGTGGTTAGTTACCTGTTGGCACCTAATGTGACATTTAATTTCATTAATGTCTTTCTTCTATTTGTAGCAGGAATGCTGATTACCGGTTCTGCAAATGCTATCAACCAGACAGTAGAGAAGGATACAGATGCATTGATGAAACGAACGGCTGACCGTCCGGTTGCTTCAGGCAGAATGAGTGAAAAGGAGGGGTATACTTTTGCGGCCATTACCGGCGGCATCGGGATCATCATGATGTGGCAGATCTTTAATTTTGAAAGTGCATTAATCGGTCTTATTAGTTTGTTTCTTTATGCATTTATTTATACACCATTAAAAAAGGTGAATTCAATTTCAGTTTTGGTAGGAGCCTTTCCCGGCGCTTTACCATGTTTGATAGGATGGGTTGCGGCAACAGGATATATCAATCCTTTTGCAGAATTTAATGTAACATTAGCGAACGGGCAGGTAGCAGCATTTTCAAATATAGGCGGATACCTTTTATTTGCTATTCAGTTTATCTGGCAGTTTCCACATTTTTGGGCAATAGCCTGGCTAGCTCATAAAGATTATGAAAAAGCCGGCTTCAAGTTATTGCCCAGTACAAAAGGGACAACACGGTTTACAGCCGTACAGACGGTTATTTATTCCACCCTCATGGTGCCGATTGGAATGCTGCCTTATTATTTTGGAATCAGTGGTTCGCTATCGTTGTGGATCTTATTAGGGTGTAATTTGTGGATGGTTTATGTTAGTGTGCTATTATTAATAAAGATGAATGCCGGGGCAGCAAGAATGGTCATGTTTAGTTCGTATTTTTATCTGATGATCGTTTTCTTAGCATTATTGTTTGATAAAATACCTACTATAGCAATTCACTGATAAGGCCGGTTTATACATTTAAGAATTTATTAAAAATATTAATTATGATTGCTGTGATGAAAGATAAAAAAGAAAGAATTCACCCCCTCAAATACAATTTGTGGGTAGGGCTTGCAAGTATCGTTATGATGTTTGCTGCGTTCAGTAGTGCATTTATTGTAAAAAGAAGTCAGGGAAACTGGATATCTTTTGAGTTACCTATTATTTTCTGGTACTCGACAGGCGTCATATTATTGAGCAGTGCTACGATCTTCTTAAGCCGGAAAGCATTTCAAGACAGGCAGATGGGAGCTTATAAAAAATGGTTGATCGTGACTCTCGTATTAGGATTATTATTTGTGTTGATGCAATACATTGGATTTACACAATTATGGGACAAGGGAATTACTTTGACAAGGAATGTTGCTTTTTCGTTCTTGTATGTGATTGTCGGTGTTCACGCATTACACGTGATTGGAGGAGTTATTGCCCTACTGTTTGTAACGGGAAAGGCATTTAATACGAGGAAAAGAAATTATTCTATCGTACCGATAGACCTGATGAATACCTATTGGCATTTTGTAGACTTTCTTTGGATATACCTGTTAATTTTCCTGGTTGTAATAAAGTAATTGGCTCTATCCGGAAATGAATTGATCATAAATTAGATTTTTTTTGTAAAAACCTTTAACGAAGAATAAATGGAAACAGCACTGACACAAACCAAAGCAAATAAGTGGACGGGAGGCAAAAGCCCGTTCAATGTGAGTTATGGTAAACTCATGATGTGGTATTTCTTATTGAGCGATTCCTTTACATTTGGTGCGTTCTTAATTTCCTACGGTACCATACGTTTTAGTTCAAACTTCTGGGTAGACCATAACTATGTATTTAATTCATTCCCTTTTATGGGACATGCAAGTCTTCCACTGGCATTCGTGAGTGTGATGACGTTCATTCTAATTTTCAGTTCGGTAACCATGGTGTTGGCTGTAAATGAAGGACGTAGAATGAACCAAAAAGGTGTTGAAAATTACCTATTGATTACTATCCTTGGAGGTTTAGCTTTCCTTGGTTGCCAGGCCTGGGAGTGGCATCACCTTCTTACAGCTCAAATCCCTGTATTAGTAGATGGATCTATTGAGCTTTGGAACACAACAACTATGAGGAATCCTTTTGGTCCCAAAGTAATGTTTGAAGGGGCAATGGTAGCTACACCAGGTCCTGTATCATTTGGAGGCTACTTTTTTGGTATTACAGGTTTCCATGGTTTGCACGTTTCTATCGGGATATTTTTATTGATCCTTGCTTATTTCAATGCTAGAAAAGGAGTATTTCATCTCAGAGGCCATTATGAAATGGTGGAAAAAGTTGGTCTCTACTGGCACTTTGTGGATTTAGTTTGGGTATTTGTTTTTCTTGTATTCTATCTGATCTAATGCCTAATTTCCCGAAAGGGAGGAATAATAAAAAATAATCACTAAAAATATTTTCAGTCACTTTCACAAATCAAAAATATGTCGGCACAACCAGCAGCAATTCCATTTGATGAAGAAGAAAACAAAGCGCATGTTAAGAATATCTGGAAAGCGTTTTGGATACTGGCAGGATTAACTGTCGTTGAACTTTTACTTGGGTTAAGCATCTATTTCCTGGAGATGGGAGTCGTTTCCTATTGGGTAATATTGTTTATAAAAGGAGTTATCACCATTCTTACATTTGCAAAAGCCTTTTATATTATTTCGATATTTATGCACCTTGGAGATGAAGTCAGGACCATGATGCTTTCGCTAGCCATCCCAGCTACTTTATTCATCTGGTTCGTTACAGCATTTTTATGGGATGGTACAAGTTTTAAAAACTTAAGAAATACAAACGCAAATTCGCGTGAATATATTCAACAAAACAGCAAACATGCTGCACCTCCGGCAAAAGTCCCGTCTAAGAAAATCGAAGGACTTCCTTAAAGCCTTCGAACAACAAACTATTAAAGGTTTGCCAAAGAATTCGGATCAACTGATTTTCGGCCGTTTACCTAACTATAAATTAGCCATTGCCATCCGCAATGGCTAATTTTGCATTTAGAAAAATCAATTAATGAGCAAGAAAGCATTACTCGCATTATCGATGGCGATTCTTTTACCACTAACAGGTTATTTAATATTAAGTTATTATGCCCAAAGAGATGTCGTTATGCCCAGGAGGTATTTTTATGATGATGTACGGGCTGTTGAGAAAAAGGGAGAAGTAACGTATGATACAGTTTGGCACCAGGTGAAAAACATCCAATTGACCAACCAGTTAAATCAGCAGGTATCCCTGGATGATCTTGACGGAAAAATTATTGTACTGAGCTTTTTCTTTACCCGCTGCCCGACCATTTGTCCAAAATTAGGAGCAGCAATGAAGAAACTGCAAAATTCCTTTCCGGAAAATGATTCTATTGTTCAATTTATTTCGATGTCGGTAGATCCAAAACATGATTCTGTAGCACAACTTCGTAACTGGGCAGAGAAATTTCAGGTGAATCCCGATAACTGGTGGGTCGTAACCGGCGACAGAGATAGTATTTATGATTTTGCTTTTACAGAAATAAAAGCCAGTGTGGCAGATGTAAATGTGGATACAGCCTTTGTTCATACAGAAAATTTTTTCCTTTTGGATAAACACCGTGTCATACGTGGATGGTATAATGGGTTAGATTCAATGGCACAGGCAAAGTTGGTCAGAGATATCCCTTTATTAATGTTGGAAAAAGACGAAAAGAAGACGTTTAAACAATTTATAAATCAGATGATCAATAACGCTTATACCCCTAAGTAACTTATGATGAAGGTACCTACCGGGGATACATTCCCAAAACCAATTTTGCCTCAAAACGACCGGAATGCCAAACTATTTATTTGTATCGTATCTATAATTGTTTTCCTTGTAATTGCTACGCTTTCCAGGGTGAAATTGGATATTAACGTGGGCTTTGATTCCCATTACTTTGCTGCAGCAAATGCGACCATTAATGCATGCGTTTCTGTGCTGCTAATAGCAGCACTATTAGCTGTGAAGTGGAAAAATTACCGTCTTCATAAAAACCTGATGATCGGGGCGATCATTTTATCCATCCTGTTTTTGATCTCTTATGTATGCCATCACTTAACCACCGGCGATACAAAGTTCGGGGATGTAAATGGAGATGGTATCCTGAGCCTGGATGAAAAGGAATTAGTAGGCAACCTTCGTTATTTTTATTATTTCATTTTATTGACTCATATTCCATTAGCAGGAATTATTTTACCATTTATTCTATTCACTGCCTACCGGGGACTTTCCGGTAATTACGCGAAGCATAAGAAACTTGCCCGCATAACCTGGCCTGTCTGGTTCTATGTGGCTATAACGGGAGTAGTCATTTATCTGATGGTGAGTCCGTATTACTGAGTTAATGTTTAGGAGATAGCGGAATTCAAAATGCAGGATTCAATGTGAAACCGAATAACTTTTACATATGGTATAAAATACACGCAGTGCAAATTTCATATAAAGTACTCAATCTGGTTTAATAAAAATTCTTTCCTTTTGGATGGGAAAAATGATGACGTTTAATTTCAACTACTAACTCATACTCAAATAGCTCCAGCCTTTATCCTGTCTTACAATGAGGTGTGCTACCGCGGAGGGAATGACTTCGGCAAAAGGAAGTAATGCATCCTTCTGAACGTTTTGTGCGTCCATCGCATTTTGGCACACTAAGAATGCCACTCCTTTTTCATGTAAATTTTCCAGGTAATTTTTATGAGCAGAATTTGTAAAAAGTAATTTAATTCCATTGCTGTGTGTCACTACTTCTATCCGTATTTTTTCCAGGGCTTTTAAAATATTGTTCACCTGTCCGATGGTGGCTTTTTGGAGTTTAGGGTCATTTGCGGCAAGTTGCATCACTACCTTGTACTCCTTTTGGTTTTCAGTCATTTGTATGGTCTGTTTTAGAAATTAATAGTGAAAAATTCTCCTCGTCAAAACAGACAAGGAGCACATTTTCAATAGATTGATTATTTTTTAAAAAAGCAAGAATAGAATTGATAGAGATATCTGCTGCTTTATCTTTTGGGAAGTGATAGATGCCTGTGCTGATATTTGGGAAGGCAATAGTTTTGCAACCTTTTTCCACGGCTATTTTTAATGAATTAGTGTAACAGTCGGCAAGCAATTCTTCTTCATTGTTCTTTCCACCGTGCCACACTGGACCGACTGTATGGATGACAAAATTTGCCGGCAGCTTTCCCGCAGTTGTGATCACAGCCTGTCCTGTTTTGCATTCTCCCTGCCTGCTTACGATTTCTCTACATTCTTCGAGAATCTTTTTCCCTCCCACACGATGAATGGCTCCATCTACACCACCTCCTCCCCTGAGAGAAGAGTTGGCCGCATTCACGATAACATCCACAGATATTTTTGTAATGTCTCCTTTTATGATTTCGATTCTGTTTATTTCTTTCTCCATAGCTAAACACAAATTTTAAGCACCAATTACACGAATTTTTCGGGAGCGGAAATCTGAATCTTTATACCTAATACCTACCACCTACTACCTACTACCTAATACCTAATACTTTATCTATGTTCCGCATAGACCTTCGCAGGAATTCTTTTATGAAGAATGTCCATTTCTTCTACGCTTAATGGCGGGAGTGTGACAGCTTTTACTGCATCTTCCAATTGTTCCATTGTACGCATTCCAATAATTGCCGAAGTCACTGCGGGATGATTTAAGACGTATTGAATCG
>JBBPYM010000012.1:0-9139 GCA_038199905.1 Chitinophagales bacterium
ATAAAATAGACATATTAACTCCATTACTTATATATGATTGCAATATGCTGAATGCTGTGTACAAATATTTGGTTCGCTTTTCAGATGTTACGCAGGAAGAATTTGCATTTGTGAGCAAGTTTGTTGAAGTCCGTCACCTTAACAAGAAAGTTAAACTTATAAATATTGGCGAAAAAGAAAAGTATTTGAATTTTTTGTCCCGGGGCCTCGTAAGAAAATATTTCTTTCGTCAAAAGGAAGAAGTTATTACCCAGATAGCAAAAGAAGGAGAGTTGATTTGTTCTTCAGTATCTTTTCTTTGTGGTAGGCCATCTGATTACATAGTTGAAACCATTGAACCTACAACGGTTTTATCGATTTCAGCAGAAAATGTGGAAAAGCTTTACGCAATGAGTTACAAGATGGAGCGTCTGGGAAGGCTGATAATTATTGACTGGCTTTTACAGAAGGAGTACTGGGAAAATGAACGTATTAAACAGGGACCGAAAGAACGTTTTATTAATTTTATTGATAATAACCCTGATCTGCTAATCAGGGTGCCTCAGAAATTTCTTGCATCATATTTAAACATTAAACCGGAAACTTTCAGCAGGTACAAACATTTATTGTTGCGGCCGAACAATAAATCACACAAGTCCATCCAAACGATTACTCCCCTTTAATGCTTAGCGAACACCGTGCCTGTCAATAAAAACGATATCAAATACCTTGATAAAATTCACCAGTATTTTAACGGGTTCCTCGTGTTAAGCACGGAAGAGTTTGAAGCATTACTTCCTTATTTTGAAATACGTGAATTTGCCAAGAAAGCACAGATTGTAAAAGCGGGAGAAGTAGACCGCTATTTCAATATAATTTTAAAAGGATTGGTTCGAAAATATACCATAGTAGGAAAAAAGGATGTGACGCTGCAGCTTTCTATTGAGGGGCAGATGATACATTCAGAAATTTCCTTTAACAGACAAACGCCTTCTGATACTATCGTTGAAGCTATTGAGCCGACTGTGTTCCTGTCTATGAACTACGATAATTTGCAAACGGTATATGAAACATTTCCAAAGATTGAAAAGCTAGGAAGACTTATTATCACCTACATGTTTATTAAAAAGGATTTTCGTGATTTTTCCCAGCTTAAAAAAACCACCAGGGAGCGTTTCATAGATTATATGCAATCTCATCCCGACATGTTGCAGCGTGTTCCGCAAAAGTACATAGCTTCTTATCTTAACATTAAACCTGAAACATTCAGCCGTTTAAAACACCTGATGAAACAACAGGGTAACAACAAGGAATAGTCATCCAGGAAGTTACAGAGACATATTGATGTTGTCAAATTACGACTGTGAATGAACGATCAGCACCGGTATTTTAAGTTCATGCCTTACCTGGTTAATGGTAGCACCATATAACCAGTCTTTCACACCTGCATGGCCATGGGCTCCCATTACCAAAAGATCGGCCTGTACTTTATTTACAATCTGCACTATTTCTTCTTTCCTGCTGCGATAACCCAGTATACCAATTGCATCATGGCCGCGCTGGGCAAGTTGATGAACGTAAAAATCAAGTTGCTCTTCGTCTTTCCGGGTTTCCAGGTCATCAGTTACATTTCCCAGTACGCGCGCAGTTGCGCTTTCAACAACATGTATTAACACAAAAGAAGTACCAGCACTGCCTTGGCCTATGGCAAATGAAAGGAGTTTTTCATCCAGTTCGCTGAAATCAAGCGCCACGGCTACCCGGTTAAATTGTGGGATTATCAAATTGTCGAGTTTTTTGACTTCCGGATGAATGGCAACAATTTTATTTGTTTTTATTTTTTGGAGCCAGGGATAAACAGTGACAATCACCAGCAGGCTAAGCAGGAACAAAGCACCCAGTATTATCAATATTTTCCAGTATATGCTACCTGTAGAATACAGGAAATCAACGATCGATCCACTGACCAACTTCAAATTCAGAAAAACAAGTATAGCGGCGATTAACCATGACAAGATCTTTACTAAAGGTTTAATTGCGAATGATTGCATTTTGCTTTTGTCACTTACGAAATGGATTAGCGGGATGACGGCAAAACCCAGTTGCAGGCTAAGGATTACCTGGCTAAGGATCAGCAAGGCGTCAATTTTTTCATCACCGTATAACATGATCACCAGCACCGCAGGCACGATCGCCAATAGCCGGGTTAGTAGCCTGCGCAACCAGGGGTTTATACGGAGCCTCAGGTAGCCTTCCATCACTATCTGGCCCGCGAGGGTTCCGGTAATGGTGGAACTTTGCCCGGCGGCGATGAGGGCAATGGCAAAAAGCACGGGAGCCGCACTGGAGCCAAGCAAAGGTTCCAGCAACCGGTGTGCATCTTTTATTTCAGCCACTTCAGTTCTGCCGCTTTTAAAGAAAACGGTGGCCGCCAGGATAAGAATGGCTGCATTTACAAAAAATGCCAGGTTCAGCGCAATGGTGCTGTCCAAAAAATTCATTTTAAGCGCATGTTTGATCCCTGCTTCGTCTCGTTTTATTTTCCTGGTTTGCACCAGGGCCGAATGCAGGTATAGATTATGAGGCATAACCGTGGCACCAATGATGCCTATTGCGATATAGAGGGCTTCACTATTTGGAATAGATGGGATGAGGCCAGTAGCAACTTCGCGTAAATCGGGTTTTGCAAGTATCATTTCTGCCAGGAATGAAAAACCAATGATGGCAACAAGTGCAATGATAAAGGCTTCCATTTTGCGCATTCCAAGTCGTTGTAATAACAATAGGAGTAGGGTATCCAGAACGGTGATGAGTACACCAAATAAAAGAGGCATGCCGGTAAGTAAATGAATACCGATGGCCATGCCGAGAACTTCGGCGAGATCCGTTGCGGCAATCGCGATTTCGGCGAGTATGTATAAAGCAAAATTTATCCGTTTTGGATAAACCTCCCGGTTTGCCTGGGCAAGATCTCTTCCACGTACAATGCCTAGCCTTGCAGACAAACTTTGCAGGAGTAATGCCATAAGATTACTCATCAATAAGACCCAAATCAGGGTATACCCAAATTTGCTACCGCCAGCAAGATCTGTTGCCCAGTTTCCAGGGTCCATATAACCGACGCTAACAAGATAGGCTGGTCCGAAAAAAGCGAGTATTTTTTTTATTTTTCCCGTACTCTTTGTGGTGTCTACGCTTCCGTGCACCTCGCTCAATGATTCGTCTTTCGCAATTTTACTCATGATAAAAATGGTCTTTAGGCCAATGTAAACTTCCCGGTTAGATGAGAGATGGTTAAATATTTTGACTTACTTTTCAGGCGGATCATCATATTTCACAAATAAGTTTTTAGCCAGGTGCTCACTGATAGTGAAAGCTGTTTGATTAGAGAGTTTTATTTCGAGAGAATTATCAAAGCTGAATTTCTTTTTTACCTGAAGTTTGGTGCCTATCCGTATGTTTTTATGATTCAGCAGTTCCATGATCTCCGCCGTTTGGTCACCAATATTGCTTACTGTACAGGAAGCGTTTATTGTTAGATTAGCCAGGTTTACCTGTTTGCTCACAGGCATCCTGCCCAGCAAATCGGGGATCGGATCGCCGTGCGGATCAGTCTCAGGAAATCCGAGAAACTCTTCCAGGCGGTCAATAAGCTTTTTGCTCGTTACATGTTCCAGTTCTTCTGCCATTTCATGAACTTCTTCCCACCCGAAACTCAACTTCTGCACAAGAAAATATTCCCATAACCGATGTTTGCGTATAATTAAAAGGGCAACTTTTCTCCCTTCCGTGGTTAATTTGACACCTTTGTATTTTTCATAATGGAGCAACTTTTGGGTTTTTAGTTTTTTAAGCATATCTGTTACCGAGGCGGCTGTTGTTTGTAGCGCCTGTGCCAGTGCATTGGTGCTAACGCTGGCCTGTTCCTGTTGCAAATGAAAAATGGCTTTCAAATAATTCTCTTTACTTGCTGAATACTTCATACTAGAACGTTTTCGATTCCTCCAGTTTCGTTTGTAATAGCTGCTGGTAGCGCGTACTATTGCTATCTGCGTAATAAAGGTAATTGTTTTTATTTTCAGTAGTCTAAATTAACTTTTAGCCAAATCTAAATATTCATCGACTTTCGAAATTTAATACGGAGAAGTTGGTAACTTAATTTTATTTTTACCTTTTTAATCAGCAGAAAGAAGGATTATGAATAAACTTTTGGTCATTTTTCTAATGGTTATTTTAATAGCCGGGTGCAAAAACAAAAAAAAGACAACACTAGCAGACAACGACACGGTTGAGCTTGCTGATTTTGTTGACTTTTTTCCCGAGGTTAAGTTGCCGATACAGATAGATGACAGCGTTTTGCTCAGAAAGGAAACAGACTCGTCATCAATTGGCTATAAAATTTTAACACAGTTTGTTCCGGATAGTTTATTTCTTAGAGATTTTGGTGCAGATATAAAGCCTAAAATTTATCCGATAGGCAAGGTGGTGATTAAAGAATTTGAGACCTATCTTTTTTTGAAAGCCATCAGTGCCTCGAAAAGAGCAGGGTATATTGTCGCTTTAAATAATGGAAATAATTTTATTGCAGGCATGCCTCTTGTTATTGCAGATAAGGACCCCTCCACATTCCAGGTGGGCCTTATGGATAAAAAATATACGGTAACCCAGATCATTCAAAGAAGAAAGCCGGGTGGTGAGTCAATTGAAAGGAAAAAGGTCTATATATTAAATGCAGAGGCGGGGGCATTCAGCCTGATAATGACTGACCAGGGAGTTGCGGAAGAGGAAAGGGAAATCATTAATCCTATCGATACATTGCCCCACAAAAATAAATACTCGGGCGATTATATAAAAGACAAACGTAATTACGTTTCTATTCGAGACGGTAAAAAACCTTCGGAGATGTTGTTCTTTATTCATTTTGAAAAGGACAATGGCGAGTGTGTGGGTGAGTTAAAAGGTATTGCGTCACTGCATGGCACAAAAACTGCAATATATAGGGCAGTTGGTAATCCCTGTGTGTTGGAGCTGAATTTTAGCGCCACACGCGTAGTCTTAAAAGAGCAGGAAGCCTGCGGATCCTACCGTGATATTAAGTGTTTTTTTGACGGTTCATATTCTAAAAGAAAGGAACCAAAACCAAAAGTTGTCTCCAAAAAGAAAAAATAATATCATTAACGAACTTTTTAAATAAAAATCGCGTTTTTTTCACTTAACCCGTTTCAGTATTATCACTTATATTGCCACCCTTTTAAAAACCAAAAGAATCTACTAAGTATGAGCTTTATAAATTACAAAGTGCCTTATCCTACAGATGAACGATATTCAAAAAAGGTAGCTTATTTTTCAATGGAGTTTGCAGTCCATCAGCCATTAAAAATATACAGTGGTGGGCTCGGTTTTTTGTCTGGCTCTCACTTGCGAAGTGCTTATGAATTAAGACAAAATATGATTGGCATAGGTATCTTGTGGAAGTACGGGTATTATGATCAATCACGTAACCAGGACCAAACTTTACAAGTAACCTGGATGGAAAAACAATATAGTTTTTTGGAAGATACAGGGATCAAATTCCAGGTAAATATTCATGAACATGCGGTATGGGTCAAAGTATATTACCTTAACCCCGAGACATTTAAAAGCGCGCCGCTGTTCTTATTGAGTACAGATTTACCTGAAAATGATTATGTTTCGCAAACCATTACGCACCGCTTGTACGACGCGAACGTGGCTACCAAAGTTGCCCAGTTTATTCTACTCGGTGTTGGTGGGGCTAAGTTATTGGATGAAATGGGCTATACGCCCGAAGTCTATCATCTGAACGAGGCGCATGCCATCAGTGCTGCTTTTTACCTGTACAAGAAGTTTGGGAGCATTGAAGAAGTCAGAAAACGTCTTGTGTTTACTACGCATACTCCAGAGGAAGCAGGCAACGAAAAACATGACATTTACTTATGTCATAAGATGAGTTATTTCTGTGGTATGTCAGTTGATGAAGTGAGGCAATTGACTGGCATAATGGATGACCAGTTTAACCATTCATTGGTGGCGCTTAGGTTCGCAAGACTTGCCAATGGAGTGTCGCAGCTGCATGGAAAAGTATCAAGGGCAATGTGGAGCAGGTACGAGGGTGTTTGCCCGATCATTTCCATTACCAACGCTCAAGACTGGCGCTACTGGGCGGATAAACAGTTGTACCGGAGTATGGAGGAGCAAAATGATGTCACCTGGGATGACCGTAAAAAGCACCTTAAGAAAAGGGCGTTTGAAATAGTTGTTGATCAGACGGGTAAGTTGTTTGATCCAAATGTTTTTACGATTGTCTGGGCAAGAAGGTTTGCAGGTTACAAACGTGCGGAACTCATAACCCGTGATTTAGAAAGGTTTAATAAACTAACGAGCAGTACCAGGTATCCGGTTCAGTTTATCTGGGCAGGCAAGCCTTATCCTATGGATTACCCGGCTATTAATGACTTTAATCATCTTGTTCATCTGAGCAAAGGTTACAAAAATGTTGCTGTGTTAGTAGGCTATGAACTGGCATTGTCTAAAAGATTGAAACAAGGTGCAGATTGCTGGCTTAATAATCCAAGGGTACCCAGGGAAGCCTCTGGAACCAGTGGCATGACTGCTGCTATGAATGGCGCAGTTAACTTTTCTACAGATGACGGATGGATACCTGAATTCATCAACCAGGGTAATAATGGCTTTGTCGTACCACAGGTTGATTATGCCAACCTGAATGTTCATCAGCAGGATGAGTATGATCTGGATATGTTATACGAGATTCTGGAGAAGCAAATTTTGCCTCTTTACTATGATAACTACGACACCTGGAGACAGATTTCTAAGAACGGAATGAGAGATGTTCGTTTTCAGTTTGATTCTAACAGAATGGCACATGAATATTATGACCTCATGTATAAATAGAAAATAGGTTCTTAAATGGTTCGCATAAAAAAAAGTGCCTGTTGAGGGCACTTTTTTTTTGTAGGTTATTGATTACCGTTAGTTGCTTATTTCTTATTGACTATGTCAAGCAACTCTACATCAAAAATCAATGCAGAGCCGGGTCCAATTTTTGAACCGGGAGGTGAGTAATTGCCATAAGCCAGGTCGGATGGAATAAACAACTTCCATTTGCTGCCTACCGGCATTAGGGGGAGTGCTTCAACCCAACCCCTGATTACCCCACCTACAGGAAACTCTGCGGGTTGACCCCTGTCAACTGAACTGTCAAATACTGTTCCGTCAGTCAGTGTGCCATGATAATGACATCTTACGGTATCGTTAACGGTTGGTTTGGGACCTGACCCTTCTGTAAGGATCTGGTATTGGAGCCCGCTTGGTAAACTTACAACGCCCGGTTTTGATTTATTTGCCGCAAGAAAATCTTCTCCTGCCTTTTTGTTAACCGAGGACTTTTCTTCTTTCATTTTTTCAAGATTATTAGTGATGCAAAGATTCATTTGTTCTTCTGTAAGCAAGGTTTTACCGCCTTTGAGCGCGTCATTGATACCTTTTGAAACAAGCGTGGTGTTCACTGTTTTTATACCTTGTTGTTTGTAAAACTGGGCAAGGCTTAAACCTAAAGCATAGCTTAGAGAATCGGTGCCGCTTTTCATCACAGATGCAGAGGCAACACCACCCGTTTTAGTTTTCACTGGTGTTTTTGGTACAGTTTTTTTCACAGGAGCCGGGGATGTTTTCGGTTTTATTTTGGTTTGTGCATTCACCGCTAAGCCAAAACCCAGAAGCATAGCCATTACGATCGTCTTTCTCATGTTGTAAATTTAAGCTGGCAAAAGTATCGAAATTTGGCCAATAGAAGTATACAATTAACAAGATGAATTTTAACATCTTATTCCTTTTCGTTGAACACAGAACAGCTATTTTGATTTCCGTCTCATAACTATTTTATTGTTTTGATTGTTAAAACCCGTATCTGGTGATATTGAATTAAACAATGCATTACAAAACCATTCAAAGGGATTATATTTATGGCTGACTTTTTAAAAAATATTGAAATCAGATGGTCAGATCTTGACCCTAACTTCCATGTCAGGCATTCAGCCTACTACGATTATGCAGCAAGCGCCCGCATAGAATTCCTTCAGCAGAACGGTATTACTGTAAATTTTATGAAAGACAACGCTTTTGGTGTGGTAATCTTTAGGGAAGAATGCGTGTTTAAAAGAGAACTTGTAATGACGGACAAGGTTTCGATTAATATGACCCTGCTGAAAGCAACACCTGATTATTCAAGGTGGAGCATCCAACACACAATCTTTAAGAACGGGGATACCATTTCAGCTGTTTTAAATCTTGACGGCTCGTGGATAGATATAATAAAGCGTAAACTTACCATTCCGCCTGGCGATGTGGTTAAAACTTTTAGTGACCTGCCGAGAGCAGAAAACTTTGAGTGGATAATTAAAAATTAAATAAATCAGTCTATGAAAAAAATTATGATCTCAGCTGTATTTGTTTTATCTGGCTTTGCTGTGTTTTCGCAGGCAGATTCTTCAAAATCAAAAAAACGCAACTGCATATTTCAAAAGGCCGGGAGCGTTTTGAATTCTTCCAGGTCAGGTTCGGGCAGTTCATTAAGCACTGACCAAATTGTTGCTGGTTTAAAAGAAGCTTTATCAGTGGGCGCGAGAAACAGCGCCAGCAAGCTGTCTGCGGTGGATGGATTTCTTAAAGATGCAGCTGTGAAGATTCTAATGCCGGAAGAAGTTAGAAAAGTAGAGAGCAGGCTGCGTGCCCTGGGAATGGGAAAGGTAATTGACCAGGCTATCACCAGTTTAAATCGTGCAGCAGAAAACGCGGCAAAAGAGGCCTCCCCCATTTTCATAAATGCTGTTAAGAAGATGACTGTCCAGGATGCCCTTTCAATTTTGAAAGGTACAGATACTGCAGCCACTGCTTATCTTAAAAATTCCACATCCAATGAGCTGACGAATGCATTCAGGCCGGTTGTTGAAGCTTCGTTAGAGAAGGTGGACGCGACAAAATACTGGAAAGAGGTTTTCACTTTGTACAATAAGTTTGCGCACACGCCGGTTACCTCAGACATAAATGAATATGTAACTGAGAGGGCTTTGAAAGGAATATTTTATTATGTAGGTGAGGAAGAAAAAAAGATCCGTAAAAATCC
>JBBPYM010000013.1:0-9979 GCA_038199905.1 Chitinophagales bacterium
GGAAAGTACTTACACACATAATGTCACTGCTGCAAGAACAGCTGTTTCTATATTTTCCGATGCTCCCGCTATCGCAAGTTTACTTCCTGAAGGGGGACATAGCATAAATTGCAAGCAGACCTGCTGCCGCTTTCAGAAACAACAAAGAGGAAAGAATAGCCGACGATACCAAAAAAACGAACGAAGTGGCAGGAGATCAAATTCGTGAATCGGATCCTTTTAAATAACCAGAACTATCTTAAATTGTGGTAAAGAAATCGAAGAAGTACTATTGATGGAGAAACGTAGATATTCACCAGAAAGCACAGCAACTGCTTGCATAGAATAATATGGGTACCTTGGTGTTAAATTGCGGTACTTCATGAGAAAATCTTACAGGTGACAATTGGTGGCCTAATGAAAGGATAATAGTTGACATAATCTTCCAAAAGAACGGTAAGATGTATTTGTCCAGGGTTTGTGTATGCTTAAATAAGTTAAAGTGGATTCATTCACCCATATAGCGCTCGGCGCCTGCATTGGCGAAGCTTTGATAGGAAGAAGGCTTGGGAAAAAAGCTATGCTGTGGGGAGCATTGGCGCAAAGTGTTCCTGATGTAGATTTTATTGCCGGATTTTGGCTTAACCCCGCTGCAAACTTACTGGCGCACCGTGGTTTTACACACTCCCTCTTATTTGCGCTTCTTATTTCCATTTTTCTTGCTTTAATTGCTGAACGATGGCACAGACTTCAAAACATTTCATTAAAAAAATGGATGCAATTTTTTACAATGCAAATGTTGATACACATTTTCATTGATGCATTTAATAATTATGGTGTGGGCTGGTTCGAACCATTCAGTCATTACCGTATATCATTTAATACCATTTTTGTAGCAGACCCGTTTTTCTCTATATGGCTGGGTATAGCATTTATTGTCCTGGCGATTTTAAATCGAAGAAATCCGAAAAGAAAGTTCTGGTGGCGCTTTGGTATTATATTAAGTTCTTTATACTTGTGCTATTGCATTTTTAATAAAGTAACTATTGACAGGGAAGTTAATAGTATTGCGCGTAAACAACACGCCTCTTATTCAGATCTTTTAACTACCCCTGTGCCGCTCAACAACTGGTTGTGGTTTTTTGCAATGAAAAATGACAGTGGTTTTAATGTTGGCTACCGATCTGTATTCGATAAAACAGAAAAACTAAATTGGAGTTTTTTTCCTCGCAATGATTCGTTATTAAAAGATGTGGATAATCATGAATCGGTGCAAAAACTGATTCGCTTTTCCAAAGGATTTTATATTATAGAAAAATGGAACGATACGCTTGTTTTTAATGACCTTCGCTTTGGGCAAATAGCAGGATGGGAGAGAAATAGAGAGCAATTTGTATTTCATTACTTCCTTAAGCCAGGCGCGGATAATAAGTTTGTGGTGCAGAGAGGCAGGTTTGCTAAATGGGATTGGAATGTAATAAAATCTTTAGGGAGAAAGATTGAAGGAAAGCCATAAGAAAAATTAATATTGAGGTCAGCAGTAAGAAGCACTTATAGGGAAGATCCAACTCGGTGGTCTTTTTTCCTTAATTCCTGAGCAATCAATTTCGACGCAATAATTATGAAAAACATAAACAGTTGAATTGGACACATCTTTTAACCTTCTTATACGTTGTTATCGTTGTAATAACAGGTGCCCGAATTATTCTCGATAATAAAAATCCGCTAAAAACACACTCCTATCTTTTGCTGATTTTTCTACTGCCATTTGTCGGCGTTGTTGTGTATTATTTTCTTGGCGTTAATTTAAGAAAAGAAAAGATGTTTGCTGATAAAGATGAATTTGAGCAGATTTTCATAAGAGATTACCTGGAGAAATATGGCAAGGATTTAATAAAGTACCGTTCTGAAATTGAAGGTCGCCTTGGTGATAAAACGAAACTTCCTTATTTGTTTTACAATAACTCCCATGCTGTAATTACATTAAAGAATAAGATTGAATATTTACATGGAGGCGAAGAAAAATTTCCAAAACTACTAGAAGCAATTGAGAATGCAGATAGCCATATTCATTTGGAGTATTATATTTTTTATGCGGAAGATGCCATAGGGAGAACAATTATAGACCTTCTATGTAATAAGGCTCAGAAGGGTGTTGAGGTTCGAATGTTGTTAGATGATTTTGGAAGCAAAGTGCCTCGAAGTATTGTTAAACAACTAATGAGAGCAGGCGTAGAGATAAAATTCTTTCGGCCACTATGGACACCAAAATATCTAACCAAGTCCAACTATCGCGATCATCGAAAAATAGTTGTGGTGGATGGTAAAACAGGTTTTATAGGAGGCATCAATATTGCAGACTATTATATTAATACAAAGGATACAAAGCATTATTGGGCAGACCTGCATGCCATGTTACATGGTGATTCAGTTCATGTATTGCAGCTTTTGTTTTATCTAAACTGGCGGTTTGCAACCGGAGAAAGCTTTGGGCCGTTGTTGAAATATATGCCTTCGCACCAAATAGAAAACCAACTTGCCATAAGTATTTTGGGTAGCAGTGCTACCAGTAAGTCTCCCGCTATTTTGGATGCTTACTTTACCATGATCAATACTGCAATCACGGAAGTTCTAATAACAACGCCGTATTTTATTCCTAACGAAGCAATATTGAAGTCTATTTTGGTGACAGCGAAAAGCGGCGTGGATGTAAAGATTATAATGCCTCAATCATCCGATGGCTACCTGGTACAACAGGCATGCTTAAGCTATATAGAAGTGTTGCTTGAAAATAATGTTCGTGTTTTTTTATATACAAAGGGCATGATTCATTCCAAGACAATGGTGGTTGATAGTAGGGTATGTACACTTGGGACAGCCAACATAGATGAACGCAGCTTCAATATTAACTCTGAAGTAAACGCATTTATTTTCGATGAAAGAAAATCAAAAGAACTTAAGAGGCAATTTGAAAGAGACCTTTTAGATTCTTTGGAAATCACTTTAGAAGAATGGAATAAACGCGGCCGCTGGACAAAAATACAGGAGTCTTTATTCAGATTAATAGCGCCGTTACTATGACACTATAGTAGGAACTTATGTTATTTTTTTAAAATCATCTTTTTTAAGCAAAAGACTGGGCTTAATGTTGAAAATATATCATTGTCTAACTACTCCACTAACTGATGGGAGTATTGATATCGGTTGCTTTAAATCAGGGATGCTTTATTTACATTAAATGCTAAACCATATTCTTGGCAAACTGTATGCGAATTGTATTTGGATCCGAGTTCATTTCCGCAACGGGCAAAATTGAGAATTTTAAGCCAAAGAGCCTGCTGGATAATGTCAAGAACAAGGAACTGTGCTATAAATTTCCAGTGATATAACTGGTCACTAATAAAGGGTTATTGCCAATCATAACACCCTGGCCAGTGTTACTGGTTACTTAACCGCACAAAAACCGCTAACGGTGATCTTCTGCCCACATTTAAAGAAAGTGTGTCACCATGAATCGTATAATTATCTGTAAGCTCAAATACCTTCAGAAATTCACTTTCATTTACATCCACGTCCGGACAAGCTTTCATGATAGATGCCATTTGTGAAAAACGAATCCTCCACCCTGCTTCCAAAGTATACATTCCGTTAAATGTGTTACACCCTGAAAACCCTGCAATTGTTTTATTTTCCGGTTTAAGAATAAAGTAGGCTTCTCGTTCCTGGTTTTTGGACTTACTAACTTTTTTATTTTCCAGCATAATCAGCTTCCAATACTTATTAGTAAAAGAATTTTCATCTACATTACTGGCAGTAGCCTCGCTGGATGTAGTTGACTTAAGGCGATTAGTACACCCTACAGAGATGAGTGTAACCATAATAGCAATAACGAGCAGAATCTTCAAATTCATGGCTTGTGGAATAATAATTAAAGATAAAGTTTAAGTAACAAATGCGACTTATTACTTGTGGTCGCTTTGTTCTTGACCATCATTAATCGCGAGGTGCTTTAAAGAGTGAATACAGTTGTTTATATACGTTGCATTCGCGATATTTCATAGAGATAACATAAAGGCTGAATTTTCTTTGACATCACAAGAAGGAACTGGCATAATACTTCCAGTAAAAGAAAGTTGTCGGTGTACCTTCATTCAGATCATTAGCCAAATTGCGCGGCCCTGAGCTTTGAGCCTATTCCGATGAGAAAATAAATATTTATGTAATCTTGTAAGAGCATGTTTCTAAAAGTAATAAAATGAATCTTTTAATATCAGCCGGTCAACATTAAGAAAGTTTTATTTCTTTACCAGCTTCATCACCTGTCCTCCGCCGGATGCTAGATTTAGTTCCAGAATATCAGCTTTGGTCACCGAGCGGGTTTGAATAGTGAGATTGTTTGGATTTTGTGCAACATCACCTGCATCAGCATAGATTACTGCATCATAACTGCCTTCAGGTAAAAAATCCAATGCCAGTTTTATGCTACGAGCTGTGGTATTATTAATGGTGCCTACATACCAAAGGTTGCCTTTGCGCCGGGCTACTGTAACATACTGGCCTACCACGGCGTCGGGAACTTTTGTTTCATCCCAAACAGCTGGTATTTCCTTTAAAATTTCAAAACCTTTTTGGCCCTCGTAAGCGGCAGGGTAATCACAGATCATTTGCAGGTAACTCTCCAGAACGACATACATGCCCAACATATGACAACGCGTGCCGAGCATGAGAGGCCGGGTGTACTGAACTTTATACTGATCGGCAGGAACGGCCCGGAAACCGCCAAGGTGGTAGTCCGTGGCACCGGCAAGCAGGCGGGTAAAAGGCATATTAATATCATGGTCAGGTGAAAGGGCAGGGCCCCATTTATTATTCTCATAGTTCCTTGTACCTTCCCGCGTAAATTCATTGGGATAGGTTCTGTTCATACCCGTGGGTTTGTATGCGCCATGAAATTGAATATGCAAATGATGCTTGGCTGCTTTTTGCAAGATCTCTTCCTGGATATTTACCATCACCTGGTCATCGCGATCGAGGAAGTCAACCATCATTCCTTTAACACCCCATTTTTCGAACTGCGCAAATGCCTCGTCCAGTTTGTCATAAAGAGGTTTCCAATGTACCCAGACCCTTATATCTACACCCTTGCTTTTGGCATAATCACATATCTGTCGCATATCCAGGCCAGGTATAGGTTTGGTAACATCCGAATTCGGACCATACTGGTAACTGATTCCGTCATTAACATACCATGCGATACCGCCATAACCAATTACCGAATGGTACTCAATGCCGTTGCGTGCACAGAAATCTATATAGTATTTATTAGTTTGGAAGTTTATACCCGGATAAAAAGTAGTGTCGGGTGTTACATCACCATTGAACCAGTGAAAGGTTGACTTGCCAGGCTTGATCCAGGAAACATCTGTAATCTTTGAGGGCTCGTTGAGGCTGGTAAGGATGTTAGACTCGATCAATGCGCCTACCCTGTCGCTGATCATCATTACCCGCCAGGGTGTCTTATGCGGTAGTGAGGCTTTGACTTTAATTGCTGATTGGCCGGGTAATGGAGATAGCTGGCTGCTCAGCATACCATTCTTTTTTACCAGGTACATGCCGGCATAATCTCTGAGGGCAGCTTCGGTAATCGCCATATAAGTTTTATCCGGAAACTCGAACAGTGATGGCATATCCATCAAGCTGTCGTTTTTTATTTCACTCAGTAATAAATGACTGTAAACGCCTTCATGAGAGGTTGTATAATTAGGAAGAAACAATGCAAGCACTTTTGGGTCACCCGTCATATTAAAGGTAGAATGTTCATCTGTAAGATTATAGGCCGACCAGTTTGTTTGTTCAGGAAACTCATATCTAAAAGCGAGTCCATCATTATATGCTCGCACCACAAGGTTGATATTCCTCCGCATACCTTTCTTTTCACTCATTGGAATGGTTGTTTCCCGGTAAAAATTTCTCACATTTTTATTCTTGCCGACGAGCAATTCATAGTTTTCGTCTACCTGTTTAACAATGCTTTTGCCAAGGGCAATATCCTGCGCAAAATTGCCGCCTTCTTTAAACGCGAGCCAAAGCGGTGAATCACTGATCAGTATTTTACCTTTGTACTTGACAGTATAAACAGGGGATGTATCCGTTAGCCTGAAAACAAATTCTATGCTTTTATCAGGAGAGGCGAGCCGTATGTTTTGAGCCGATGCGTGGGATACTTCAATAATTAAAAAAAAAGACAATAAAAACTTCTTCATAATTTCTTTTTTATTAGATGCGAAAACAGGTATTAAAATGTATTAGATACTAATTAAAATATAATTCCAACCCGGCCTAGTGTCATTCAAATCATATAGCTGATAACTGATAGCTGAAGGCTGATAGCTGAAGGCTGATAGCCAAAGCGTCATTTTATTGTTGACATATCACGAATATTTATTTGTTACAGTGTGTTAAATAAGCTGATCGTACCATCAGCGCAGGTAACAAGAACTTTGTTGCCTGGTACAAGAGTGGGTGAATTGACCATTCCTTTAGCGAACTGGTACATCCACCTGACTTTTTTTTGCTGAAGATCAATGGCATAAAGCCTTCCGAAAGTGGTGCCAAAGAATGCCGTTTGGTTCTTAATGATAACATCAGAGAAAGTGTAATCTATACCAAATCCAGCAGAAATGCTCATAACGATTTTAGGTTCCTTACCTGTTACGTTCCAGGCTATAACGGTATCCTGCATTGTTTTTGCAACCACCATATCCTGCTCAGCAGTAACGCCAAAAGATTCTCTTACACGGTGCCCCTTCACTTCCTGTAACACGATGCCTGTTTGTAGATGAAGAATATGTATCATCTCATCAGGGGCAACGATATAAACCTTGTCCTTTATAACTACAGGTGTGCTAATGGCAGGGGAATAGTAATGGGTTTTATCAGCGTTCACCCATTTCCAAATGGTTGTGCCGGTTGTGATGTTTAGCGCATACAATGTTTTATTCCAGGTGCCGAAAATTATTTTATCATTCGCTATGGTGGCCTTACCGGGCGGAAAGCCTGCAAGCAATTCAGATTTCCATACCAGGCGCCCGGTTTTCAGGTCGATACAGCGATAGTATAAATCGCTGGCGCCAATAAAAACCTGTCCATCTTTTATAACTGGTGAAGAAACCACCGCACCATCAACGGCCATCTTCCAGTTTATTTTTCCTGTTTGGGTATTCAGGCAATAGATAGTACTGTCCGATGAGCCAAATACGACACTGTTATTATTTACGGCTGGGGAAGACAAAATAGCCTGCCGGGTTTTGAATTCCCATTGTGCTTTTCCATCTTTTAGGGCATACGATTTAAACACACCATCCAGGTTACCCACTAGCAAATTTTGTTTCAGAACTGCGGGAGTTGAAACAATGTTCCCGTTATCCTGCCGTATCCAAATTGGGGAAGCAATTGTAAAGCCGGTGTTTTTGTAATCTGGTAAGGGTGTAACAGAAGCCCTGAATTTCTGCAAGTCCGTAAAAGGTAACTGCGCCCATACAGTATCGTTGGTTACACCGGTGAGCACCTGTTTTGCCTCGATAGAATTATTTTTTATGGTCATGATATTGAACCCCAGTGTGCCCTGCCGTTTTTGGGCGGTTCTCGTCATTATAGCTGGCAGGCCGTTACAATCCACAATTTTGTTGGAATGCCCGTGGCCGCAAAAGCTGGCAACAATATTCATTTTCTTAAGGTGATCCAGCACAAGTTGGCAATTATTCGTGTTGTCAGGGATTAGGGGAATGTGGCTGAAGAAAATGACGGGTTTAGTGGCGGGAATTACTTTGACCAGGCTATCCAGCCAGCGTAGCTGCGCATTTGTAACGAAACCACCGGCGTGCCGGGTATAGGGGCCGGTGTTTAGTCCTATCAAAATATAATTCTTAACTTCTGCTAAAAATTTGTCGTCTTTAAAAATACTCGAGAAAGCCAGTCCACCGCTTCCCGACCAACCGGTGTCATGGTTGCCGGGAACAATGAAATATGGTTTGTTTAAACGGTCCATCTGTCTTTTTGATTCTATAAGCTGGTCCATTAGTCCAAAATCACTTACGTCACCTGTATGCACCACAAAATCAAGGGTCGGTCTTTTATTAATTGCATCGATGATGGTGGACATTCCTTCAGTATTGCCAGGTTTGCCTATATGCGTATCCGTTATTACTGCAAATACAAGAGCGTCTTTACCTACAATGGTATCTTGTGATTTCAGTTTCAGTGCGGAAAACAGGATTACGAGAATAATTAATTTTCTGATTTGAAAAAGTTCAATGCCCATAATATTTCAGACTAAGGTTTTTATCAATAAGGTTTGTGTGAAATTTCCTACCATCCTTTGTTTTGCGTCAGGTTAGTATTTAGCAAAAGTTCCTGTGTAGGGAGCGGGTACAGGTAATCTTTATCTTCATTAAATTTTTTGGCGATATTATTATTTACTATTACGTTACCGCCTTTGTTGCCATTAGAAAGCAGGATCTCAGTTCCTAACTTTAAATACTGCGGTCCTGCTTCTGTGGGCTTGGATCCTTCATAAATAACCACATCTGTTTTTCCATCCTGGTCCAGGTCGAACTTTCCGGTACCGGGAAAATACATGCCCCTAAACGGCACCGTTATCAATTGACCCTCTTTCCACCGCATTAGATCATTCCAGCGAAAACCTTCCATCACGAGTTCGATGCGGCGCTCGCGCCTGATTTCAAGGATTACCCCTTTATTTGTACTTCCAACTTGTTTGTACTGCGCGGCTAAAACCGGGTCGGGGGAAGCATTTGCTATTGATAGATTCATATTAGGCATGCCAACCCTGTCCCTGATCAGTTTAATAGATTCGTCAATATTTTGCTGACTTAATTCATTCAATTCGGCTTTTGCCTCTGCATAGTTTAACAGAACCTCGGCGTACCTGAATATTGGAAGGTCGTTGTTTGATTTACTTGCGCCGTCTCCAGTATTGCTTGTTACAAACTTAATTAATTGGTAACCCGTCACGGTAGCGCCAAATTCAGGCACTTTTACAATAACATCATTGATACGGGTGTAACCCGGACCACGTATGGTTTGCGTTAATCGGGGATCTCTATTTTGAATTTCCTGGAAATATTGCAAGGTATCATAGCCGGGGATCTCTGTAAATCTTTTGCCATCTTTTAATAAATAGCTATTTACAAACCTTTTTTCCAGTCCCGGTTTACCCTGGGTTGGCGTAAGCGTATAGTCGTTAACGTTATGAAATATCTGTAATTCGGTACTGAATTTCCTGGCGAGTATCACTTCTTTGGGAATTGAAGTAAGCGAAGAGAACAGTTCCTGGTAGGCCTTTGTCGGCGTACTTGTGTAAAGACCATACTTCCCGCTGGTCATTAACTGTGCGGATGCGGTAACGCATTCTTTCAGGAACTTATCAGCGTTGGGTAGGTTCATTTCAGTATGATATTTTCTGAAGGTACCTTCGAAAAGACAAATCCTTGATTTTAGGGCCAGCGCGGTCCATTTTGTAACCTGTTCGTTGCTTACATCTGTAATGCAATTTGCGATAGCATAATCAATATCAGCTAATACACTATCCATAACGAGGGTGCGTGGGTCACGACCTTTCAAGAGGTTATCATTGTCATCGGATTCAATAACAGTCGAGTACCAGGGAACATCTCCAAAACGAGTTACTTTGTTAAAATAGAAGTATGCCCTAAAGAACCTTGCAACGCCCACATATTTATTGGTAAGGCTTGGGCTTAGACCGCCACGCGCGTAGTTTGCCAGAAAATAATTAATGTTCCTTAAATCGGTCCATGACCATCCGCCACCTGAGACCGGCACTGTGCGGTTACCGGTGAGCTCCGTGGATAGCGCGGTTTTAACTATATTGTCTGCATCTTCACTATAAATGTCTGCCGCGGCAGGCAATGAATTATAGAAAGAATTCGCATAGAGCTTAAGCTCATTTTCAGTTTTGAAA
>JBBPYM010000014.1:0-35655 GCA_038199905.1 Chitinophagales bacterium
ATCTCGCACTTTTATTTTATTAAATGAACCTGTTGCCTTGTACCAGGTCAGCAATGCAGCATCTCCCTGTGTCCCTTGTGCCTTCTTTGTGCGCCTTGTCGTTAAAAAAAATGTTAATACAACACGGTTCTGGTAACCTGTGTATAGCATTATAAGATTCCAATGGTCGAACACTATACTTGATTAAATAGCCTGTTAACTTTGTATTCGGATAATGCAGGTACCTGGTTATTTGCCAGACAGCTCTTATCTTCAGCCCAAACTTAAAGCCAAAACAGCCTTAATAGATTCATTAGTTATACTCGGATAAGCTTCCGTTGAATCCTGGACAGACGCCCCTCTGATAGCTTCTTTAATATTAATGCTACAGAGATTCTTGTCCCTTTTATCACTGGCTTGCCTAATAAAACCTCGGGCTTTGATTCACTGAAATGACTATAATTCATCATACTAAAATATTATTTACTTCCCAAATTTATCCCATTTGTCTTTCAAACATTCAACGCTAATTGACCACGGTAGTTACATGCTAATTGAAGATAAGTTTTGTTTTGATGAACATCCAGGGCCTTCCATTTCCTTATTTCATCTAGTTCCAGGAATACCCTTCGCATGTAAGGCTTTACAGGTGTAATTTTTAGCGGTAACGGTATAGGGTGATATTTCGGCTTCCTGCCAATGGTAATTCTAAGGTGAATAGAATGTTAGGTGTTGATATTCTCCCGTTCAGCGAATTAAACTTGACTGCTTGAGAAATCGTGTGCGTATTCAAATGTAGAAAAATTCAAAAAGTGTAACACAACAGCCAGAAATTGCTGCGAATTAGAAATAAGCAAAATCGAAGGAAAGTCTTGTTTTGAGCGTATTTGAATATTTATAAAAAATGTTTATTCAAACTGAAAGTGGCCTCGACAGGAATCGAATACACTCTACTATTTTCCAGAAATTTCCAGTATTATATACCTATCTTATTGTAAATCAGCTGTGTTGTATTCAAGCTGATCCTTATTTTGGAAAAAATTGGAAAATCCAAGTATGAAAATGTTTTACCCTTGTTTTACCTATATTCGTATAAACATCTCATTTTATGTCAGCACATGATACAAGTTTCAAAGTTCTTATTAGGCCAGATAAAGAAAAACGTGATGGCTCCATGCCTATTTACATCAGGATTTCAAAACACAGAGATTCAAAATATTTTTCAATTGGTGCTAGTTGTTCAGTTTATGAATGGAATGAAAAAGCCCAGAAATTATGGGAAAGTATCCCAAGAATTACGGACAGAGATTTACGCACTCTAAGTCCTGATCAAATTAAAGAAAGGAAAATTCTGTATAGCACTGTGAAAGTCCACCCTACAGCCAAACAAATAAATGTAACTATTGAGGATAAGTTGGAGCACATCAAGCAAGTTGAGAAAGATCTTAAGATAAATAAGCAGGGAGTATCAGTCAAAAAAATAAGAGATAAGGTAATTGATACCAAGCCGGAGGACAGAAGCTATCTAAAATTTTATCTTGACAGAATGGAAAACTTAATAAGGAAAGAGTTGGCTTATAATACATACCGGGCTTATTTAAGTGCATATAATAGATTGAAAAAGTACCAGAAAGGAAGGGATCTTTCATTTGAAGATATTGATGATAATTACCTGGATGCTTATTATATTACCATGCTTAAAGAAAAGTATAAACCTGAGACGATAAAAAAGCACTTCAAATGGATGCAAGCTATATGGAAGAGAGCTAAAAAGAAAAGAATTGTAAACACTAACCCTTTTGAAGATTTCGAAATCAAAGCTGGAGATAAGGTTTACAAAGAAAGACTGACAGTCGAGCACATCAAGAAATTAATGAATCTGGAATTAACCGGAAGAATGAACGATGCCAGGAACATTTTTATATTTTCATTTTTTCATGCAGGTATCAGAGTGGGCGATAGTTTAAAACTAAAATGGGAATATATCATCAGTGATCGTGTTCAATATAAAATGAAGAAAAATGATAAAAAACCGGATTATAAATTAAATCCAATCGGGAAGAAAATCCTGGAGTTTTATAAAAAAGATGATCAAAAGGATAATGATTATGTCTTTGGCTTGCTGGAAAATAATCTTGATGAAAGTACGGAATATTTCGAGAGACAAATTCAATCAAAAACCGCAATCTTAAATAAAAATCTAAAGAAGGTGGCTTTACTTGCCGGTCTAAAAATTAATCTGACAAATCACATCTCAAGGCACAGTTATGGTGGGATAGCGATTGAAGAAAACATTAACGCCTTTGATTTTTCATATACCATGATGCACTCTAAGGTTCAGACATCTGACACCTATACTGGTGGAGCAAATGCTAAGAGGATGGATAAAATATTAGATCTAGTCTATAAGGACTTCAGTGAAGAGTAACAAAATACTTTAGTTTTCAGATAATTTCAGTAACTTTACTATGTGAAAATTAATTATTAATTATTCACGAATCGCAAAAAAGGTAAGATACTCTTTCTTCCTCCCCACCGCATATAATGTCTACAGAACATGCAACCTACCAGCGGTGGTGACAATAATTTGATAGTTATTAGCCAGGATTTTTTAACACAAAAATTTGATTTTTTTTGTTCCGAAATTAACAGTCTTAAAGAGATTATTAAGAATCTTAAGTCTGCGCCTAAAGACCCGCTTTTAGCGGAAGAGGATTTGGCAATCCTATTAAAAGTTGGTACCAGAACCATAAAGAACCGTCTTAGGGAAAGAGTGATGGATTATGCAGAAATCCAGGGTAAGAGATATGTTAGACAATCTGAAGTAGATAAATATATAGCTAAATACATCATTCCCAAAAGGAAATCAATTAACAACTAATAGTACTAGTTTTTACCATTAGATGCTCTACAACTATTATTTGATAAACTCATTCCACCGGAATTACACAATACAAATCGCCAAAGCATAAAAACTACGTGCTGTGGATTTATTTTTACAATTAGCCAACAAATTAAAATCTGATCAAACCGAACATTCTGCTAGAAACAAGGAGTTTGATCAGATAGGTCAAAAAATCAAGACAGCCTACACTACAGAGTTAAGAGCCTATAATGATTATTGCTCTAAAGGCATTCCTTACAACGGAATACTTTGTCGACTTGACGAGGAGCTTGAGGAGTTCTTAGCCTTAAGAATAGCAGCTATGCACGGCATGAATAGAATCATCAATTCCTCTGCACAAAAGTTGGTGGACATGTTTCCTGAAATCGAGCTGAAATATCAGAAAGTGATCATCGATGCAGATCAGTTCATTAATCACCTTGAAACCTATAAAGAAATATTTCTCTCCGGAGATAGGTTTGTGATTTATCAATCCTTCGAGGCACAACACATCAAACAGTTAATTCTGAAGCACACTTCTAATAAAGACTATCGATTACGGAGACTATTCAAAAACGACTAACCATGAAAAGTCAAACATCATATCCCTTTGCATCAAAAAGTGTGCTCACTCAGCTAACAGCATCCATAACGCAACATAAGGATCTGGTTCAAGCGATTTTAAAAATAGATGCTCACATCACTTATCTTAATAGACAGGCCGTGAACTATAATGAAAAGTGGAAACGTGGTGCTGACTTCGATCATAATGAGTTTCAAAGAATAGATTATTCTTTAGAACGGTCTGTGATCGATAAGGGCAACAAGATAGCAACAATGATAAAGGTTGTTGGGTATATTAATAAGCATCTTGATAAAGTAATTTCCTTCTATGAAGATATTCGCCATGATGTCAGGGATGAAACCATTTCTCAATACCAACAATTTGAATACTTGAGTTCATATCGATCCATATTTCATAGTTGTTCTCATATAGGGCTGGTACGGCAATCAGAAGTAGATTCAATTTTGGAGCAAATGAACGCAGTTCTGCTCGATGACCAAAAAAAGTAGTAACAATTAATAAAGATCGCTAAACTATAAATTTTAAAGTAAGATGTTCAGAATCAAAGAGCGCCCAATAAACCCACACATTCCACCACCAAAATATCCCTGGAAAAAAACCAGCGACTTTCGTCACCTGGTGGAATTTGCACATCACAAAGTAAATTCATCGAAAGAACTTGATGCATTAACAAAAGAAAATACGATGCTGGAAACCGAGCTGAAAAAAATGAATCTTGCTATTGCCAAAGAATGGAGCGAACCAATCGCAAATAACATCAAATGGTACGAGAAGAGTCTACAGCAGTCCAATGAACAGGTACGGCACCGCCAGATTACATATGAACTAGTGAACGCAAATTCCTTGGCCACAGCGACTGAATTTGTTGCAGATTATCCGGAGATCAAAGCAGACTTTCTTGCACAATACATTTCCGAAGAAGAATACCAGGGCTGGCTTCGAATGTACCAAGAGGGGTTAACTCATTGCGAGGGGATAGAAGCACTTCAACCTATGTGTAAGGCGATCTCGCTGGATATTGAAAAATATCTTCCAGACAAAGCCATCAGTTAAATAGTTACTAAAAGACATAAAAAAACCCACTTACCAGGTGGGTTCAAATTTTTGAAAACATCTTAATGAAATCGTAATGACAAATCTTAAACAGGTGGTGAAGATACCACATTTATCTGATGAAATTATCTTTTATCGACGAACTAGCAGGACAAATTTTGATACCAGATTACGAAGTGTGGAAGCACCAGGTGTATTCCAGAACAGGTAAACAATTTGGAGACTTATATGGACATGTAACTGGTGAAATTTTGTACCATGTCCAAACTCACTGTAAAAAAATCAGTAAAGATTCGTTCAAATATAATGGGTGGAATCTAACGCTTATAACGACAGTTGATACGGTTACAGGTGAGTATACAACCAAGCTAAAAATAATAGGCAATCCTTCCAAGATATTCTATTCCGGCAAGAATTATGATAACATCTCATTTGAAGCGTTCAAAGAGATTCTGATAGACTTTAGTAACACATTTAGCTTACAGCTTGACCATATAAATATAACTGTTCCCACTGAAACTTCTATAACCAGTTACCTTGACTTTAATATTTCAGAGGAGAGTATCTGTGGCAGATTCAAAACATTCCAGAATAAAAGGTTTTCAGAGATGCTCAATAATGATAAAGATTTCATGGGGTATCGGGCAGACAATACCCATTCCGGTTTTAAAGCCTATCTGCCTGCAATAAAATTCGGAGAATCCTTGAACTCGATCAGAACAGAAGGCAGCTATAACCGTACACAATCGTTTGTTTCGACTACTGGTGTCAAGACGTGGGCAGACTTATTGAAAGATGAGGGTATGTACAGGTGCTTTCAATGTGTAATGTCTAAATGGGATGATACCATAATTTATGATCCAACCTTGAAAAGGAATAGGCATTATGAAGGTTATATTAATGAAATGATCTTAAAAGGCCATGATCCACGCTATTGGCTGGATGATTTCATAAAAACAGCTTCCGACAAAACTAGAAAAAAGAGGCTTGAAGAATATCGGAAACTATCTTTTGTTAAGGGTGAGGGACTTCACACCAGAGTGCGTAATTGTATTATAATGCAAGGTGCCGAATTCCGAGATGTTACATCTTGGTTGCCATGTAATAAGTCGGAAGAGTATAGTAACCTGAACTTAATTAATAAGGATCGGGTTAAAGAATCAAAAACCTTATTAATTAATTCGATCTCCAATATGCCAGTAACAGAGGAGAAGACAAAACCATTATTAATTAATAGTGCAGGGGCAATACAAGAGCAGAGGCTATGCATAGCGTGTAACAAGGATATTACTGAACAAAAAACAGGTAGTAGATTCTGCTCAAGTAAGTATCATGGAGAGAAACAAGCCAAGAAATGCCGGAACCAAATAAGCAACCTTGAATGGAACAAGAAAAGAGGTAAGGGCAAGCATACATTGCAGCCAACCGCTGAAATAAATAACGTCCGGAGAAAAGCTCATGAGATCATCGAAAGGGCAAGACGTAGAATGTACAGTGATCCATAGTCCTGGTAATCCTGGTACAATACCAAATTCATAAAATACAAATCGCTATTAAAATAATTAATAAGAATCAGAATGAAAATTAATAAGTACAAAATAACACAGCTTTCATTGTCCGATCTGCAAACTATCATTGAAATATCAATACTGAGAATAAGAGAAAACCAGGCACCAAATCAAAACGAAGATTGGTCGGCATTGAAGGTTAGTTGCCAAGATGAAATAGACAGCCGGATAAAAAATTTATTCATCACAGAAACGGCAGCAAAAGATCCCGGGTTTTCATTCCTGTAGTACTGTATATCATTCCAATGCCACATGTACAATACAGCAATAAGCTAGATTCCAATAAAAGCAAATAGCCGAGGATTCGTACAAGAACATAATGCAGGCAGGAAGAGGCTAAAAACCGGCACTAAGGCACAATATGTATTTAAGACAAACCGCTAATGTTTCAACTATACTATAATGACATCTTATCAATTAGCAATGCAGCTTCTAAATATGCCAGATACAATTCTATACATTCCCAAGATTAACAGTTTCCAGGAAATAGAATTATTAGGCGGCGCATTTGAAACGCACAACCAGGGATCAGGTTCAAAATGCGATTCCATCACTTTGCGAAGCGTTTCAGGCACCGAAATAGCAGCACTGCCATTACCAAGCCGTGGACATTACAGCAAGGCCGATGATAATAACCAAAAGTTACTGAAGCGATTTAGCAAAATGGGAAATGAGGAATTGTTTAAGAAGCTAAAAAGCAATAAACTGCCGGATGATCAACGGCGCACTGCCTTTCTTGCAGCCTGTTTAAGGTTTCAGACCACATCCCCTTTAATTAGAGATGTAAATACTAGTTATTCATCTGAACGGTTACTTGAAGCAATAAAACAGCTGGAGTTCCAGCTCAGAATGAAGAAGTTGTTGAATGAAATTGCGACAGTGCGCAATGCAGAATACAGATCATTAGATCTTGATACGACCATATCAAAATAGCCAAACAAAGTGTACGCATGCACCCCATAAGTCAGCACAACAATGCAAATTAATAATGCTCTGGTTTCAGAGCTTGCCCTAAAGATTATGATTACAAATTTAGATTATGCCAAGAAATAGTAGATATCCAACAATTATTAATGAGCTCTTGAGCATCTCTATCAAACAGTTGAGACAGCTTCATTTTTTTAAGTCTGCTGGATATAAATCAGAACCCATATCTTTTAAAAGTTGGAACCATAAGATAGGTGCATTCGAACAATGGGGAACCATAGGCATTAACTTGAGTATCCAGGCTGGTAACTGTTACGTGGAGTTTGAGTATATGGTCAATGAAATACACTATTGTTACCAGGTAGAACTGGTTCAGGTGCCCAGCAATTTGGCCATTGGTGGGCATGTATTGTATTTCCTTTGTCCTGTGACGAAAGAAAGGTTTAGAAAGCTGTATTTTTACCAGAACAAATTTGTTAGCAGGAAATTGATTGAGGGAGCAATGTATCGGAGTGAGATTACGGCAATGAAATGGAGAGGTGATGTGACTATCCACAACAAGTTAAGAAGACTAAATTCTATTATACTGGAAGGGCGTAAACCATCATTTAAAAGGCATTATCGGGGTAAACCCACAATGAGATATATCGCTTTGCTCCAGGCAGTAAAAGTAAAGAATGAAACCACGACGAGATACTTTAATGATTTTAAGGTGAGAGTTAGTGTAGGCAATTTAAATCATTCGATTTAAAGTAACATCAGGAAGTAATTTTAGAGTAACAGTAAAAATCACTGCAATGAATTAGTTTAACCAGAAAATGGATAGAAAAGAAAGTGAATATTCACATAGAGAGCAATTCCTGATGCTCATATTAAATTACATCCAATGAAAGATCAGTATTATTGTAGAACATGTAATGGGTTACGTAATCACAAGATAATAGCGGAGAAAAAACTCAAAGGGTCTGAGGACGATTCTTACTTTCAATCGATTGATAATTACTATATTATAGAATGTTTAGGGTGTGAAACTCTTTCGTTTTTACATGTCTATGGCGATACAGAAATGGTTGAATACAATAGTGAGGGTGAACCACATTATGTTTACGATACCAATATTTATCCCACTGTTATTGAACATGGCAATAAAATTCAACATACACATTATTTGCCCATAACAATTGGTCACATCTACAATGAAACGATATCAGCCTTTAAAGCCAAAGCATATATTTTAACAGCCGCTGGCTTTAGAGCTGTAATTGAGGCTACGTGCAATGATCTTAAAATAAAAAAGGGAAGTTTATCAAAGAGGATTGATTTGCTTTATGAAAAAGGATTTTTAACCTTAAATGAATCTAAAAGGCTTCATTCCATACGATTTCTTGGGAACGATGCATTACATGAAATGGAAGAACCGAAGAAAGGGCAATTATTAATTCTTTTGGAAATTGTTAACCATCTTCTGGAAAATCTATTTATCCAGGATAAGAAGATAGGAACCAAGATCCACACTCTTGTTGATAAATATGAAGAATTCATTGACTTGTTGAGAGGTAAAATTGTGAAAGAGAACCTTGATAAGGAAATGTCACTTAGTGATATTTTTGGGAAAGCAATGAGGTTGATCAAAGAGGGAGAAATTAAAAACTTTGAGGAAAAATTAAAGGATGCTGTTGCAAATAATGAAATTGATTTCTTAGTTATTGTCGAAAAAAAGGACAGGGCAATTTATAAAGTAATCAAAATGCCAGAGTCTATATTTCGATTCTAATCCTTATAAACCCGCTTATCTGCCAAAGAAGAATGTTTGTTATGATTGCGGTAAAGCCTTGACCTAGTTGGTTTACCATGATGATTTAGCTGTTATAGTGGTTGCTGGTAAAAGAGAATTTATAGATTCATGCAAGCCGAAGGAGCGTTAACCCAAATTATATTTTGGGTCACTGACACTGAATTCTTCAATTACAGCTATTTAACTTTCTTAGCCTCCGCATCCTTTATGTATTTGTACAGAGTGGGTTTTGTAATATTTGCCACTTCACAGATCTCCTTGATACCTGTCTCTCCCTCATGATACAGTTTTATAGCATGCTTTATTTTATTCATGTTTACAGTCCTTGGCCTACCTCCAAATTTTCCCCTGGCTCTTGCTGCTATCAATCCTGCATTAGTTCTCTCAATTATTAAATTCCTTTCAAATTCCGCTAAAGCTCCGAAAATATGGAAGATCATTTTTCCAGCAGGGGTTCCGGTATCAATTGATTCTGTTAAGCTCATGAAGCCGACACCCATCTTTTCAAGCTCGCTTGCATTTGAAATTAGGTCTTGTAACGACCTTCCCCACCTATCAAGCCTCCATAACACCAAAGTGTCTCCTGCTCTTAGCATTGCCATTGCCTTGCTTAATTCAGGTCTTTCTTTAATTGAACCACTCACAGTATCAGAGAATATCTTGGTGCATCCAACCTTCTTTAATGCATCTCTTTGTAGATTATCGTTTTGATCTGAGGTTGAAACCCTGGTGTAACCAACTAGCATAGCGATATTTTTAGTACAGTGACATACTGAAGAAGCAAGATACTGTAGCTTAGTTACTTTACCAAGTTTATTTACTTTTGTTATTTTACCAGGTTAGTTTACATTTTCCCCTTCGGTGGCAATCCAAACTTTATTGGTTTTAAAACGGTAAAGTAAATGGTGGTTTAATTTACCGGTTACTGGAGTTCAAAACGCAATGTGATTGTCACAAATATTAAAGATGTATATATAGATGAGATAGACAAGGAAAACTTTGAAAAATTTATGGAATACGATATACGATATTCATTTTGTTTTCTCTGCCATTTCAACTATTCTGATAATTTCAGCCCTAGTGTTACCTGTAGCTATTGCAGTGCTTTTTCCCAATTTATTATAACGGAATATTATGTCCATTGGAAATGATTTGGAGGCATCTAAATTTTTGTAATTCCCACGTATGTACAGAAATAAATAATTATATGTATAGTCATAAGTGATTCCAAAAGAAAATTGGATTTTGCCGTTTTTAGGAAGGCGTTCGTTTTTTTCGATAAATGGAATTCTTTTTAAGTATGTAAGTCCTTTTAAAGAATCCAAAACGATTAAACTAGCTCTAATATCAAAATTTGAACTCCCTTTGTCGGCACTAATTAAAGTTATTCGATAATGATAAAGCCCATCCTCATATCTGATAAATTCAATACCCGTATTTTCTCCCTGTGTATTCATAGTAAGTACAGGATCTTCGGTTTCAATAACCTTTGTTTTAGAAGAATCCTTTATAAGTCTTGTTAGAATCTTATTAACGGAATCAAGTTTGAAACCGTATTTACCCAAAGTTTCCGACAATATGAAAGCTGTTTTATGATAACTAGAATCATAAGTAGCTTTTAAACTAGAATCTCTCTTGTTCTGATCAACTTTTATTTCTATTACCTTCCTTTTGTCTTCAATATCCTGATATCTCTTCGCTACAATTGGAAGTATAACAAATGCTAAACTTAGGACAAAGTGCATCCACCCCCATGTGGTTATACCTTTAATGCCCTTTACATCTTCATTTTTTAATTTCCCTGTGAGATTGAAAAAGGTCAATACGATATTTATTGTAGCAATAATTAATGTGAGATAATAAAGCATCCTTATATTAATGAATTAAATACAATTGTTTTTTTAAAGTCCGGCTATAAGTATTTGCACTAAAGTTCTAACAATTTTAGACAAAGCATAGTAAGTTATAGCAAAGCACAACAAATTACGTTACATTTGTATCCGTATTATAATTAATACGAACCGCTCAGAATCTTCATACTCCAGCATTCAGCATGCAAAATACAAAAGAGCGGTATCTCACTAGGAAAGAAGTGTGCACCTTACTAAAAATTTCCCTTCCAACATTGCGTTCGTTGACGTTACAAGGAAAGATTAAGCACTATAAAATCGGTAACAAACTGATCCGGTATAAGCTATCAGAGGTAGAATTAGTTCTGCACTAAGATTACTCACGCTGTCGTTACAATCGCCATCTCTCACTTAAACTTAATCAAATGCCCAACAAGACTGAATTATACATGGTAACGCACTCTTCACCAGAGCTGGAAACAGTGGGTGATTATCTTAATGTGCAAACCTCTCCAGCATTTGCTTATAATGGAAATTCAGATAAGTTTTTATCTGTTGTAGGGAAAGACAAAAAGACAAACAGGGAAAGAATAATTGGAACTTACAATTCCATCGAAAAGAAAAGGTATGCCAATTATAGCGGCAGTAACTTACCCTTGAAAGTAGGCACTCTCTTTTATATTGAGGCAGAGAAATTAAACACAATATCATTTGCAACTGAAGGGATAAAGGTAGTGAGTACTGATGAGGCTGCATTTAAGGCATCAAAGCTGGCAGAACTGGAATCCGATAAAGGTTACTTCCAGGTTAACAAACCTGTTGGTGGTGAGGCTCAGAGTGGCACCAGCAAGCAAATCTATCCTGACATGACTGTGTGGATCTGGTGTAGAGCACTCTCATCAGTTCAGGATGAATCAACAGAACTAAAAGGGCAGTTTTTTGACCTTACACCATTCATTCAAAAGATCACTGCTTGTGTGGGAAAAAACGGTGGCAATTTTAATATCACATTACCTCCCCTGGTTTGTGACCTGGTGGAAAATAAATGGGTTTTACGGGAAGGTAACATATTACAATATTTAGATCCAGAGGGAACGGGAGTTCAAGACTATGTGGCAGAATCATCCTTCTTTCATGACGAAGAAACAGGTCTGGTAAGAAATCAATTCCTATTTCACAATATTATAAAAAGTAATGACCTTATCATGATCCGTTTTGAAACACTGGAGATGGATAAGGATCAGAGGTACGAGGACAGTAAGCAATTCTACATTGATAAAAAGATGATAGCTGGCAGGATTTATGATATGATTGGCCTAGTTGATTCCAATGTGCAGGTTGTTTCTCCTGAATCAAATGAGGTTTCCATCAATATTACAGGAAGGGATCTTAGTAAACTGTTGATTGAGGATGGTACATACTTTTATGCTCTTGAGAACAGCCAGGGCATGCTAAAGTTTGCAGGGCAATCAACACAAAAGAATTCACAACTTAGCCGGATCTTTGCAGAGAACTCCATGAGTTTTTTTGGCCTGTATTCATTTACATCCATTGAGTATATTCTGAAGTTCATCATACAGCAGCTATCTACCATTAAAATAGTGCCTCAGGACTTATTTGAGAGCTATGGTGACAGGAGAAATAAAAGATATGACGAAAGTGATTATGATAAAATTAAGCAGCTTTCAAATAAAGGCAATCAACCAAAACACGAGGGGAAAGTAACACAAAAACTGGCTGACGGAATTTGGCAGATTGTGGATCTTGTAATTGATAAATCAGTATCTCAGCGAAGGTTAGCGGATAGTTCATTGTCCACAGCAAATGGCTCATTATTGAATTTTATTCATTCAGCTTGCCAGGAGCCACTGGTTGAGTTTTATATGGACACTTATGGCGATAAATATTACTTTATTGTAAGACAGCCTCCATACAATAAGAAAGGGTTATTATCACTCATACAGGGAAGGAATATTAATACTGAGGATGGCTCATATCCGAAAACAACAGCCATTGTTGATATAGATCAGGAGGACGTTTTAAATGAGAGCCTCATGTTTGATGATAGCCAGGTTTATAGCTGGTATCATTTTTTTCCAAGGAACGCAATGATTGGCGGAGCTGCTGAGTATTCCCTGCAATATTTGGGAGCACTATACTTTGAGGAATATGCTCAAATCTTTGGATCTAAGCCATTTCAGCAGTCTCACACCTATATCCCCTACGTTCCAATCAGGAATAAGAACAACACAGGATCATTGAGTATAGAAGAGCAACAGGCTGTAGAAGATCTGAAATACGTGGTAGAATCAAACCAGTACCTACCTTTTAGCAGAAAGGGTTCATTTGTGCTTAACGGTGACAGGAGAATAAAGATTGGCAACGTTATCAGATATAAATCAACTGGTGAGATATTCTTTGTTGATAGCGTAACTCAATCATTCGTTATTAACGAAAATAAAATTGACCGAACAACAATTGTAAGTGTATCCAGGGGTTTAGTAGAACAACTGATTTACGGAACATATGTAAGGAATGGAGCAGGGGCATTGGAGTTTGTTAGTTATTTCAACATTATTAACACTGATCTAAATCTGAAAGTTAGGGAGTATGCATCCACCAAGGAAGTAAAAACCAAGAATCCAAATTATATACCTCCTGTTATTCCGGAGGAAAAATTTGTTGCTCCTTCAGTAAAAGCAACATTTACACCAATTGTAACAAATCCATTTGCCGTTACACCAGCAACACCAGCTACCATAACTCCCAATTCAACTACACCTTTCTTCAATAATTCACCAATGGTTAACACTGATTATTTTGTAGTTGATAGTATAGCGAATGGTGGAATGGAAAGCCTGGAACGGTATAAGAATAACAGGAACCTATTTATTGGTTTTATTAACGCTATTAACAGAGCTGGATATTGGGTGAGGGTAACATCAACCCAAAGATCTTATCAGGAACAGTGGCAGCTCAAATATGGCAAGGGTGGCAACCTTAACAATGCTGAACCAGGCCACTCACATCATGAACATAATGAAGCCATAGATATCAACATTGTTGACAAGAAAACAGGAAAGGTGTACAAGAAGCAAACCTCTGAAGCAGAGTGGAGAGCAACTGGAGTTCCAGCCATAGCAAACAGTTTAGGATTACGGTGGGGAGGAAAGACTAATGATGGCAAATTTGGAACATACGTTGATAGGGTACACTTTGAGGCATCAAACAATATAAGTGACCTTCAGCATAATGGTAGATACAATCAGGATGAATTTATCATTACTCAGGTACCTACTACTGAAACAGGTGTTGATAGGGAATCAATATTTAGCAATTTCAAGGTTAACAAATTTGTGTTCAATTTCTTTTTGAAAGGCTTGCAAATGGATTCACAATACCGAACCGTTTCAGATAGGTTTATAGACAATGGCAGCAAGATAATGCCAGAATTTGTGGGAACTCAAAGGACTGCGAGATAAGGTAATGGAGATTCCTAGGTCGGTTACACCGAAAAGAGTACTACAAGTTGGTTTTTTTTCGGTAAAGTTATCCACATTTTGAGTTACTGAAATTAGAGTGTTTTATCAAATTGTTATTAACAATATTATCAAAAATAATTAATAGTTATTAGGAAATTTATTAAGAATGGACTGAAAATTATTAATATAAAAGATTCTATAAACAGTTGGAAAACAGTTGATTACGGGATGTAATATTTGGATTGTTGGAAATTTTGATGATACATTTGTGCATTAAATGTCAATTAATTAAAACCAAAAAACATCTTTATGTCAAAACAAACACAGAATCACAAACCAACTCCTTCCACGGCTCATTTAAGTATTTTCCTGGGTAATACATCTCAGCTTCAAATTCAATCCCTTGAGAAGATTCGGAATGCAGCCATTGATGTTATTATTCAGAATAGGGCTACTGACGGTTCGTTCTATCCTGCAACAATGGACGTTGTGGAGCAGGTATATTTCGAAGCAAACAATATGATGAGCCAGCTACTAAATGAAAAATTCATTAATTAATTAACCTGTAAAAGTTTTACCATGAAAAATTTCTCAAGCAAATACTCAAGTCTTACAAAGGAACATTTGTGGAAGATCCTGGAATCTCCAAACACCAACATGTCTGTGGTGGAAGCAAAAGCATTCGCTCGTGCAGTGGAATTGAAGTTTCCATCACCAAAGAATGTAAATGTATCAGTTAATCAAAATTTTAAAACTAGCATATGAAAAAAACAATTTTGGCCGACTACAAGAATTCATTGAATGAATATAGCCTGGAAATGTTAAAGAATATTATTGGCTCAAAGACTTTCAGAAAAAGTAAGAACAACGATGTGCTTTCCATGGAAGATACCGTTAATGGCATCATGAAGGCAATACAGGAAAAGGTGCCTGGTAAGAAGTCGTTCTTCAAGCATTTCCAACAATTCACTAAATATAGCTTCGAGGAAATGCTGGTACTATCCTGGAAAGGCAATGGTAAAATGTCATTTCAAAAAAGAGCTGCCTATACATATGTTATGGCAAACCTATATGCTTTGGCTCAACCCTGTGAATCCTTTCCTGGCATTTCTGCCCATGAATTAGGAGCTTATGAATCTGAATAGATAATTAGTTCGAACCGCTTAACACACAGACCGTCTCACATCGAGGCGGTTTATTATTTAATGATCGACCAAACCCAAGAAGTAACCAGCAATTAAGTGTAACTTTGCTTATCAACAAACCGCTAATAATATTTAAGTTATTCAGCGGTTTTCTATTTGATCAAATTGCTGGATGAAAAATAAAATAACCAGTAATGAAAAAGTATATCCAAAATAAATCAGCAGATCCAATTACAACGGCTACATCAATAGCTACAGTTTTATTGAAAGCTGGCTATAGCAGAATAAAGGCATCTAACATGCTCATTAAGGGAGGCTATAATTCTTATGAGGCAATAGCAGCCTTAAACAAAAGCACATCCGCTATGGCTGGCCATGCCCCTGGAACAGTGTACGTGAACATCAATGACAAATCACACCTGGATGCCCTGGTTACTATCCTTGACAAAGAAAACGATAAGATCATACGTAAATCAGGAGCTGGTGATAAATTACTCCAGGAATCAATAATGGGTATTGAATCAGCCAACACCATTCCTGAAAGGTGTTATTCCCGTTTGAGAGACCTCAACATTATTTTGCAGAAGTAAGGGGTAACATCATCTGCTTAGGCACCAGCGTTCACTCACTCAGTAACCATTATTTGAAGAAAAATCAATACTTGGTTTGCGCATTAATAGTTAATATTGGCTGAGGGAGTTCAAATAACAACCTCGATAATTAATATCAATGCTATGCCATTAAGCTGGAATGAAATTAAAAGTAGAGCAGTTGCCTTTAGTCAGGAATGGAAGGATGAGGTATCTGAGGATGCTGAAGCCAAATCATTTTGGGATGATTTCTTTAATGTACTTGGAATCAGCAGGAGGCGAATTGCGGTGTTCGAGCAGCAGGTTAAGAAGCTGGATAACAAGGCAGGTTATATAGATTTGCTTTGGAAAGGTGTCATTCTTATAGAACACAAGAGCAGGGGAAAAGATTTGGATAAAGCCTATGCTCAGGCAAAGGATTACTTTCCAGGGCTTACAGATAAGGAGTTACCTAAATATATCCTTGTAAGTGATTTTGAAAGGTTCAGGCTATATGATCTTGAATCAGGTCTGGATCATAAGTTCAATTTAAGTGACCTGGTGGATAACATTCACCTGTTTGGATTCATCGCAGGTTACCAGAAGCGTACCTATAAGGAACAAGATCCGGTTAATATAGAGGCTGCTGAGCTGATGGGTAAGCTACATGATAGACTAAAAGCTATTGGATATGAAGGGCATCCATTGGAACATTATCTGGTAAGATTGCTGTTCTGCCTGTTTGCTGATGATACCAATATATTTGAAAAGGGTATTCTGTATGACTATATTGATCTGAAAACCAATGTTGATGGCTCCGATCTTGCCATGCATCTTGAGACAATTTTCAACGTACTGAATACACCAGTAGATAAAAGGTATAAGAACCTGGATGAAACTCTTAAATTGTTTCCCTATGTAAATGGTAAGCTGTTTGAAGAAAGGCTTCCTATTGCCTCGTTTGACAGCACTATGAGGAAACTGTTAATGGATTGCTGCTTACTGGATTGGAGTAAGATATCACCTGCAATCTTTGGTTCACTATTTCAAAGTGTAATGGATGAGAAAGCAAGGCGGAACTTGGGAGCGCACTATACCAGTGAAAAGAACATACTGAAGCTAATTAAGCCCCTATTCCTTGATGAGCTATGGAAGGAATATGAAGCAATAAGGGATAACAAGAACAAGCTTCAGCAGTTCCATGACAGAATAAGCCAGCTAAGATTTTTAGATCCGGCATGTGGATGTGGCAACTTCTTAATCATTGCATACAGAGAGTTAAGGATGCTGGAAATAGAGATCATCAAGCAACGGTTGAAGCTGCAAGGTATAAGGGAAGAGGTGGCTAGGGAAGCTAAAATGGATATAGGTTACCTGGTTCAATGTGATGTGGACAGATTTTACGGAATAGAGTATGAAGAATTTCCTGCACAGATTGCTCAGGTAGCTATGTGGCTGATCGATCACCAGGCGAACCAGTTAGTAAGCCAAACCTTTGGAAATTATTATGTCAGGTTGCCTTTACGGAAAAGTGCAACTATCAAGCATGGTAATGCATTGCGGATTGATTGGCAGAGTTTGATTGAACCATTACCCTGGGAGAAGGGAGAGCAGAAATTCGATTACATTTTAGGTAACCCACCTTTTATCGGTTCAAAATTTATGAATGCTGATCAGCGATCTGATCTGGAAGATCTGCTTTTGAGTACAAAGGGTGCTGGAACATTGGATTATGTAAGTGGATGGTATATAAAGGCGGCTAAGTACATGCATAATTACAATTCCTCAATGAAAGAAGAAGGACAATCAGCATTGGAATCGGCAATTTTACAGAACAGCAGTACCAAGCTAACAACTACTGGGTTTGTCTCTACAAATTCCATTACTCAAGGTGAACAAGTTGGAGTATTATGGAATACGTTGTTGACCAAGTATAAGATAAAAATACATTTTGCTCATCGCACCTTTAGCTGGAGAAATGAAGCAAGAGGCAATGCTGCCGTACATGTTGTTATTATCGGCTTTTCAAATAAGGATACCATTAACAAATCAATATATGAGTACTCTGATGTAAAAGCAGAACCTTATGAACTTCATGTTAGAAATATTTCCCCATATTTGATAGAAGGAAGTGATTCCATTGTTAGTGGTAGATCAAATCCAATCGGAGATGTTAACCAAATTTATAAAGGCAATCAGGCAACAGATGGTGGATTTTTACTTTTTGCTGATAGTGAAAAGAATGATGCAGTGAAAAAGGAGCCGTTTTTGGAGCAGTATTTTAAAAGGGCAGTTGGTGGAAACGTATTTTTAAGTAATGAAAAAAGGTGGTGCCTTTGGTTAGTTAACGCCAATCTTAACGACATAAGGAATTCAAAGATCATTAACGAAAGAGCTGAACAAGTAAGACTCTTTAGACAAGCAAGCACTTTCCCTGATACAAGGAAGTTAGCATCATATCCTCTTCTATTCAGGGATATTAAAAATCCAGTTCATTATATCGCCTTGCCTGCTCAATCATCGGAAAATAGAAGATATATTCCATTTGCTTTTTTAGATGGAACTTATATCCCGCTTAATACAATTTACATTATTCCTGAAGCTACCCTCTACCATTTTGGTACTCTATCATCTGCAATGCACATGGCATGGGTTAAAGTAGTTTGTGGAAGGCTAGAAAGTCGCTATAGATATTCTAAAGAAATTGTATATAATAACTACCCCTGGCCAGTAAATCCTACTGAAAAGCAGGTGGAGGTTGTAGAAGCTGCTGCACAGAGTGTATTAGATGCACGTAAGCAATTCCCTGAGAGCAGCTTAGCAGACCTGTATGATCCTAACACTATGCCTGCCGCACTTGTTAAAGCTCATCAGGCATTGGATAAGGCTGTGGATTTATGTTACCGTTCACAACCATTCCTAAATGAAACTAAACGCATTGAGTTCTTGTTTGAGCTGTATGATAAGTATACTGCCGGGTTGTTTGTAAATGAAAAGAGAAGCAAGACGAAGATTTGACACAGATTGTGTGATAACTTTTATGTACCTATTGTAGCTCAAAAAGGTAGTGTACTGGAATCAGCTAATCTATACGCATTCCTTGTCAATAATAAACCAAGAGAGGTATTTGGTTCCTACAAGGGATTATTGTTATCTTTCAAATTAAATCGTTTGTATATTAACATTCTTTATTGAAGACATTTTTTATGGGGGATACATTATACATTCAAGGAAACATTGTTATCGATACAGCAAAGAGTAAAGCGAGTTTGACCAATGCAACGATTCAAAAAAGCCAACTAAAATTTCCAATTTTAGAGAGAAGTGATTATAAAATATATGTTCCAATATTTGTAACGCTTATAATCTTCTTTTTAGGGCAGTTTCTCGGATATTACTTCAAAAAACAAGAAAGGAAAACTAAACTGCAAAACTCGAAAACATCACTGGAAACTTGGATTTTACAATTAGAGGAAACTGCTCAACAATTAATGAAAAACTGCGCTGAATTCAACGATGAATTGACAAATAACGATCATATTCAACCAGTTATTTTACAATACAGCCCTACCTTAATTAACAAAATTTCTGAACTAAGCGTAGATGACTTTCTAAATTATAGTACGTTGAACTTGGTTGGTTCTGAAATAGGGAACGCTGAAAAAGCGTTTGATATCATTCATCAAATTGAATTCATGAAAAACGTCGAGTTGGATATTAGAAAACACTATGACGAATTTAGTATCAAAGTTGATAAGTTATTGGACAAGTGGAACTTAGCAAACAATGATTTATTAAAGGCCAAATTAGAAATGTTCAACGAGGTGGGTAATGATCCGTTACACATTTCATTTGGTTTCTCTCATTTAATCAACACGTTCTTAAATTCCTGGATGGCGGCAAAGCATGATTTTAAATCAATAACAGTTTGGGAAGAGAAATTCATTAAACCGTTTTGGGATATAATCTATGAAGAAATTTATGTTAGCCCCAAGGATAAATATCCATCTATATTTTCAGACAAGTTGCAGGCATTGCAAGAAGTTATTTTAACTTGGAAGGTCGTCAGAGAAGGTTATTCAATATTAATAAAAGGATACGGTGAAGACTTCTTAGAATCTTATCTTGTTCTAAAACAAGACATCGTTCAACTAAAGAAGCAAAATTTAGTAACAGTTTGGAGAATTAAATAATTATCTATGCAGACAAGGCTGTTACTCTATAATTCTGTAGACTGATTTACTGGAGACGATAACGATTGACGATAATCTCTCGGCTAAGTTGTCAAATGTTTTACCCTTGTTTTACCTTGGCACTATATATAGGTTGTACCTTATTGTTAATCAATGACATACTCGAAGATATAGTGGCCTCGACAGGAATCGAACCTGTATCTGGAGCTTCGGAAACTCTTATACTATCCATTGTACTACGAGGCCAAAAAAATGCTATTTTATCAATCCACCCACGTTGCTGCTAAAGATCTTTATGGCAACGGCGAGCAAAATTACACCAAAGAATTTACGTACAGCAATTAAACCTGCTTTTCCTAAAATTCTTGCTATTAGTCCCAGCGATTTCAACACAATATAGATAATTACCAGGTTTACAAAGATAGCCAAGTAGATATACAACTCCTTGTAATTGGCTTTCAATGAAATGATGGTCGTCAGCGTGCCAGAGCCTGCAATCAGCGGAAAGGCAATGGGAACAACCGTCCCAGACTTCGAATCATAATCACTCTTAAACAAATCATGCCCTAACACCATTTCCAGCCCTAAAATAAATATTACAATAGAACCCGCAACTGCAAACGACCCAACATCCAATCCCAGCAGGTTTAACAACGATTTGCCTGCCAGTAAAAAGATGACCATAAATGCCCCGGAAATTAGCGTCGCGCGCAGTTCCCTTATACCGCCCATCTTCTCCTTTAATGAAATCAAAAGCGGAACGGTTCCAACAATATCTATCACCGCAAAAAGCGCAAACGTGACTGCTAAAAGATCCTCCAGTTTGAAGTCCATAACCCGGATATTTAACCAAAGTTAACAGGCATTTACTAAGCTACCCAATTTCATACAGGGATAATTGGGGTTGAATATTTCTAGCACCAACTTGTAGAAAGCGACCCCAGGGCGGCTACAGAACTAAAATTTAGCACGCTTTCAAAAATGAATTCTTTGAAGATCAGTTAGTACTTGCCGCGCCCCATCCCGGTTTTGTAATATCCAGGTTATCCCCACTTGCCTTCATCTCTTTCGCCAGTAACATTTTCATCTGGCTCACTTTTGATTCGTATTTTTTGTCGGCAGAAAGATCCCTCAATTCATCAGGGTCGCTTTTGCAATTAAATAGCTGCACCCGCTGTTCCCCCTTTACGTTGTAGAGGATCAACTTCCAATCATCATCCGTGCGGATACCTCGCTGCAGATCGCGGTAAAGAAAATAAACATTTTCCCTTACTCTTTTTGTTTGCCCGGTTATAACAGCTTTCAAGCTTTTAGCTTCTACGGTTGTTGAAACCGGTGTAACAAGAAAATCCAACACTGTTGGATTGATATCCGACAGGTAACAAAGCGCCTTACTTGTTTTATTCGCAGGCACACCTGGTCCCGAAAATATCAGCGGCACCCGTACGCTGTGATCGTAGAGGTTCTGCTTTCCCAATAGTCCGTGGTTGCCAACCGCGAGCCCGTTGTCACCGGCGAAAACAACCAGCGTGTTATTTTCAAAACCATTATTTTTAATGGCTTCCATAATCCCTCCGATACGGCTATCCATCTCCGTTATCATGGCGTAATATTTTGTCAGTTCCTCCCTTACAGCTTCTTTGGTGCGGGGATGTGGCAGCAGTTCCTCATCTCTTATTTTCAGTTCTCCGTTATCAAATGGGTGATCTGGCATAAAAGATTTTGGCAGTGGGATTTTTTTTGCGTCGTACATATCCCTGAATTTTTTCGGTGGCGTGCGTGGATCATGTGGACTGGTAAAAGCAACATAACATAAAAATGGGGTGGCAGTTCCTTGTTGCTTGTTTATGAAATCCACAGCAGCGTCCGCATATGCCTGGCTGCTGTAACGGTCACTTACCCATTTTGCTGAGTCTGGATATTTCGCTGACGGATCGTAATGAAACAACTGCGGATGTTCCTGGCCACCTGCGGCTGGAAAATGCATGCCACCAAAGAATATATTTTCACCGGTGCTGAATAAACGATTATATGACGCTTTATCACTGTGCCATTTACCACTTTGAAAAGTTGTATATCCAGCCGCACGCAAAACTTCAGGAAAGGTAGGCGTGCTTGCAGGGATCACAGTTCCGTCTCTCGTTAAATGATTTGCATAGGTGCCGGTCATGATCATCGCGCGACTGGGCGCACAAATAGCGCCCTGTCTGCCGCCCATAATATGCGCTCGTGTAAAGGCAAAGCCGCTCCTTACCAGCTTGTCAAGGTTGGGAGTGATAACCTGGTCGTTCCCTAAAGCATGAATGGTGTTATATCGCTGATCATCAGACAATATAAACACCACATTCACACGTTTTACTTTCTGCGCCTGTATTGTTTTAAAAGAAAAGAAAACACATAGCCACACCAGGAATTTTATGTTCTTAAGTTGCATATATTCTGCCAGCTTTTGATTAAACTATTTGTTTTGAAAGCTGCAAAATACACAGAAGTATCCGTCTGACCAGTGTGAAGTTAACTATGTTTTGGCGCATTAGCTATCAGCTAGAACTAATGATTTTACCTCAAGATTTGGCGCAAAGATCTTTTCATTATTTGACCTTATCAAAAGAGCTTATATTTTATCCGCAAACTAAACGACGTGTCAGTGTAGCCTAAGAATTCTTAGCTAATTGCTGATAGCTGATAGCTGATAGCCAATTACAACTGCATCGTAACCCCCGCAGTGGACATAAATGGAATGGAGTTATATCCCCTCGCATCAAAAAATTTCTTACCGGTTATATTCTGGAAATCAGCGAATGCACCAAAATGTTTATTGAATGTATAAGACGCGTGAGCGCCTAGTAAAGTGTACCCGTCTAACATCACATCCGGTAGCCGGTAACCGCCAACGTCTCTGCGGTCACTTGCATGTTTCACCGTTGCGCTTAGTGTAAGGGATTTTGTAATTGTAAAATCAACATTAAGGTTAATATTATGCTTTGGCCTCCTTAGCGCATAAGCATACGAGGTGTCTTTGTTTTGTACAACCCGGTTCTGTGTAGTTTCCGTTACTGACAAATAAGTATAGTTGGCCCTTATAGATAGAAAATCAACCGGGTTTACTGTGAGTTCCCATTCCAGGCCTCTTGCTATCTGCTTAAAGAAATTAAAATACTTAAACGATACATAATTATAATCGATGCCATTTTTTATGTTACGGTAAAAGAATACCAGTCGATTGCTGATAACATTATGTTGTTGCTGCACGCCAACTTCATAGTTGATAGATTTTTCTGGCTGCAGGTTCCTGTTGCCGCTGCCACCATCATACAACTGGTAAAGGCTTGGTGCTTTGAAACCTGTTGCAATGCTTCCGAAAGCCCTGAGCTGTTTGGAGAAACTGTACGAAGGATTAAACGTGTAAGTAGAGTTGCTGCCATAACGGGAGTGCACATTGAGTCTTCCTCCAAGTTCGATATTCAGCCGCGTATCAGTACTGCCGTAGTTAAGCGAAGCATACGCCGAAGCCTGGCTCATAGCAGTGTCTTTGAAACCGCTCTGGTATGGACCAAAAGAGCTGATGGAAAGATATTGGTTGTTCATACTGGAAAAGCGGTAGTCTCCTCCCTGTAATAAGGTAAACCCTGAGCCAAGTTTTGTGCTGGCATAGAGTTCAATAAACTGTGCCTTACCATAATATTCGTTGGTAGAAAATTTCGCAAAGCCACCAATTGATGCGCTGTCATCGTAAAAACTTCTTTTGATATCGCTGTATTGATAGTTGCCCGTGATGGTTACTATGTCATGTTTATATTGAAATCCCGCGCCCGTAATAATGTTTTTGTTGTTGATGGTGTAGTCCTTATCATCATTAAAGCCGCTTGCATCAATATCGTTCTTATACTGGTTGTATTGATAGAACGATTTAAACAGCAAACGATCTGTAGCCTGGAACTGCACCTGGGCATTGGCTATATTACCGTCATAGCCATCGTTGTCATAACCTTTTTTACCGGTAGTGTCCTGTGCTGAAGAAAAACCGTTTGTTAGAAGCTTCGAATATCGGAGCGAATAAGTAAGCTTATCCTTTTTACCATATACCTGGGCGTTTCCCTTGAAAGTGCCGAGATTACCTGCCGCGAGTGTAGCAGAAACATTTAATGGTTTGGATATATCGTTTCGGGTGGTAATGATATTTATCACGCCTGCAACTGCATCGGAGCCATACAATGTTGACTGTGCACCCCGGCAGATCTCAACGCGTTGTACGTCGTTGATAGAAACAAGGTTTATATCAAACTCATTGTAGATAAGAGAAGGGTCATTAACCGGGATGCCATCAATTAAAATTAACGTACGTCCGGAGGCGGAACCGCGCATGAATATTGTCTGGTTAGTACCCGGGCTGTTCAAAGCGCCATTGATAACCAGTCCCGCCTGTTGGTTTAACACCTGGCCGAGAGTTCTGCCGTTGCTGTTTTGCAGCTCCTGTTTGGTGATCACGGTAACCACCTTGCCTGTTAAACTTTGTTTGATGGGAGCTTTTGTAGCGGTCACCACCACTTCGTCCAATACACGGTTTTTTGTACTGTCTTGTGCCACTAATGCGCTACCGCAAAAAATACATGCGGCTGCTAATGCGAATTGTTTCATGCTCATCCTGGTTTTGTTGTTTTTTTAATTTTTAACAAACAAGCGTTTAATGAATGAGCCTTCGGAAAAAATGAAGAATAGTGTGAAATATAAATTGCCTGGTAACGCATTTTACATCCCATGCCTTTCACCCGAAAGCTTTGAATGATATCCCGATTTTCACGGGATTGTACGGGCAGGTCTTCTGGCTTACTCTTTGTTCAACACCTTCCCATCCGGCAAAGGACAGTGGTATGCAGATCGAACAATTGGTGTTAATGTAACACCATAGAGCTTACAGCTACGGGGATAGCTCCGGAATTTAACCGGATTCCCTTTTAAGGCCGGGATGACCGGCCACCAGTTACGGGCGCAAATGTAGCGGACTTGGATCAACTTTCAAAAATAGCCACTAAGCCACTAAGGCACGAAGGAACACAAAGGTGTTTCTTTGTGCTTCTTCGTGCCTTAGTGGCTTCGTGGCTAAAGAATCTGCAATCCAATCCCAGCCAGGTAATTAACGCCAGGTGCAGCGTTGTAAAAACGATTAGCAGCAGCATTGATGTCATTACCAAGGCTGTAAGTTTGATTAAACAAATTATCACCGCTAACGAAAAGATCAGCTTTGAGATGTTTGCCGATCGTAAATCTATAACCAGCTTTAAACCCCAGCAGGTTGTAAGAAGATGCGAACTCGGAATTGGCATCATTTAATGGAATGGCGTCACTATAGTAATAATTGACATTTCCGTACACCCCAATCTTTGTAACAACTTCTATTCCGGTTGCAATCGTATGCGGCGCTATACTCGGAATCTTGTTACCCGAAAAATCAGTTGTAACCTGTTTAAAGTCTTTATACCGGAAATGCTGATAGGTATGGCTCAGCCAGATATTAAGCTGGGAAATAAATTCGCCAGCCTTGCTTCTCACCTGGTAATCTAAGGCGGTTTCAATACCCTGTTGTTTCGTCTTACCTGAATTTACAAAGTAGTCTGCTCCACTGTTATCCCGGCGCTGTGTAATAGAATTTTGCAGGCGGAAATAATATGCATTCAGATCCACGGACAAGTGGTTGAAGAAACTACCCCTGAAACCCAGTTCATAGTTTATTCCATGCTCCGCTTGCAGGTCGGTATTGATCACACTGGTAGAAGGCAGTAACTCCGCCACGGTAGGAGGGGAAAATCCCTTAGATACTACCCCGTAAACCGACATGCTGGAATTTAATTTCTTTAAAAGTGATAACCGGGGAGCCAGCTCATTATTATAATTCGTTTTATACAAAAAAGATGGTACAACAGAAAGGCGCTCAAACTCCATGGCAGACCTGTTGTAACTGCCTCCTGCCGTTACAATCCATCCTTTGGGCAAAGTGAGGTCAGCCTGTAAAAAAACACCGGCCTGGTTGTTATTAACCTCATCATCTGTTTGTATAGAGTCAATAGCGCCAAGCTTGTTTTTATATACTTTATTGGTTGAATAACCTTGCTGAATTTCTGCACCAGCGATTACCTTCAACTTTGTTTCATCAAATGCTGCAGAATAGCTAAAAGTTGTTCTGCCACCGAAGTTTGGCTCAAGTCTTTTTTCATAGTTTCGGATAGCAGAATTTTCAATTCTTGAGAAGGCGCCATAAATTGAGGTGGTGTTTTGCCAGTGCTCATTAAAAACATATTGCTGGTGTATGCCGGCCCAGAAGGTCTTCTGGTAAATGGCTGCTTTGTTTTGCTCAGCGCTGGGAAATGGGCCTCCAGCAGGGCGCGCGGCTTTTGGGTCTGCAAGATATTGTGCCTTTGTTAAAGCGCCGGGCGTCTCATAAAACAGGTCGCCGTACAAAACATGTGTTGAAAGCGTGAGTTTATCATTTGAACGTAATCGTGTCTCCCAACTTACAATATCCCGTTTCATCGCAGATTGCCGGCGGTAGCCTTCACTCTGCTGGTGACTGTAAGTTATCATGTTGCGAAATGATTCATTGCCGGTTACAGCATTCACATTTATATTATGTGCCTGGAAACTACCCCCGGAATAATTTAGAGAAACCGAGTTTTTTATCTCAGGAAAACTATTGATCAGCATCACGCCACCTGTACCTGCACCATACAAGCTGCTACCAGGTCCTTTTAAAATTTCTACGGAAGAAAAGTTATAAAAGGAGAACTGGTTCAGGTAGGTGTTCCCACCGGGATCTGTAAATGGAATGTCATTCCAGTAAATCTTTACATTACGAACGCCAAAAGGCGAACGAAGAGAACTGCCCCGTATGTTTAACCGGTAACTGCCAGGCGACCGCTCTTCCATTCGTACGCCAGGAGCGGCATTAACTGCGGGCAGAATAGACGTTTCACCATAACGTTGAAACTGTTGGCGGCTGATGAGGCTAAGGGGTGCCGCTATTTCTTTTATCTTCCTGTTTTGCTCATATCCTTTTACAATAACTTCCTGGAGGATGCTAAGTGGTATCGTGTCGGGAGTCGAAGACTGCGCAAGTATCCCCGTAACAGAAAAGCACAGTAAAATAGAAACTAATGACTTCATATACATTAATATAACAAAACAAATGTAAAGCCAATATTTTTTATCTTTCCATTTATGAACGCACCCAGGCTAAATCTGTTCGACCTGACAATGATTGTTATTGGGCTTGTAATAGGTATGGGTATTTTTCGCACCGCTTCTGATGCGGCGCAGGCATCAATAACACCATTTGTTTATTTCGCAAGCTGGATAATCGGTGGCTTGATAGCACTGTGCGGAGCGCTGACCTACGCCGAGATTGGATCAAGGTTTCCGGTAACCGGTGGGTATTATAAAATTTTCGCGGAATGTTACCACCCGTCCGTAGCCTTCGCTATCAATTGTATCATCCTGATTTCCAATGCCGCTTCATTGGCAGGTGTCGCGCTGATAGGAAGTGAATACATCGCACAAATTATCTTTAAGGTGCCGCCCACTGATTTCATTAAGGCTCTAATAGCCATGGTTGCCGTGGCGTTATTTTACGGTATTAACCTGGCAGGGCTGAGGATGAGCTCGAAAACACAGAATGTACTAATGGTAATTAAAATCGGGATGATCGTAGTGTTGATACTCGCTTTGTTCTTCCCATCTAACTATAGTAACACTGCTTCCTATGTAAGTCCGTCGACTTCCTTTAGCTGGCAGGACTACATCAAGTCTTTCGGTCTTGCACTGATATCCGTTTCATTCACGTATGGAGGCTACCAGCAAACGATAAATTTTGGAGATGAGGTAAATAATCCCCGCAAGACAATTCCGAAAGGCATTTTTATCGGTATTATCGTTATCATTACATTATACCTGCTGGTACAGGTAGCCTATTACAACATCATCGGATTCGAACAACTGAAAACCACCCGCGGTATTGCAGCCGTTGTTGCTGAACGAATCTTTGGTACAACGGGCAAGTATATATTCACGTTCCTGCTGTTCTTTGCGGTACTTGCCTACGTTAATGTTCTATTGTTAAGTAACCCTCGCGTTATGTATGCCATGAGCAAAGACGGCATTCTGCCAGCCGCATTCAAAAGGAAGAATGTGGAGAAAGATGTGCTCACCGTGAGTCTTACTGTATTTGCCCTGATATGTGTGGTGGTGTTATTTTTCGCCAACACATTCGACAAGATACTGGGATTCACGATCTTCCTTGATTCAATAGGCATGGCAACTTCAGCAGCAACAATTTTTATATTAAGAAAGAGAACGAAGCATCTCGACAATACCGGCATTTATATAATGAAATTATTCCCGTTAATGCCATTGATTTTTATCGCGGCCTATATGTTTGTTGGCATCAGCATCATGATAAATACCCCACAACTTGCTTTAACCGGGTTAGCGGTATTTGCCGCTTTCCTGGTAATTTATTTCGCAACCGTAAAATTCCGACCGAAACCGGTGTAACGGATTTAATTAGCGCAAAACATGTATTATGCACAACATGGATCTATCCTTTATCTTAAATGAGCTTGGCGAAGAAAGAGAAAGTTATTTTAATGCGGTGGCTCCGCCTATATTTCAAACCAGCAACTTCGCTTTTAAAAAGGTGGAGGACCTGAGAAAGGCATTTGAAGATGGAATGTCTGGCTACCTCTATAGCCGCGGTATCAATCCAACCGTAGACATTCTGCGTAAAAAACTTGCTGCCCTCGATAACGCTGAAGACTGCCTGGTATTTAACAGCGGCGCTGCAGCAATTTTTGCGGCTGTATTGGCAAATGTAAAGGCGGGCGATCATATCGTGTCGGTAAAAAATCCCTATACCTGGGCCAGGAAGATGTTTGATAATATTCTTCCCAGGTTCAATGTCACCACTACGTATATCGACGGCACCCAAATCGAAAATTTCGAACGTGCTATCCTGCCGACAACTGCCCTCATCTACCTGGAATCCCCCAACTCCTGGGACTTCGCATTGCAGGATCTGCAGGCCGTGGCAGATCTCGCCAGGGCAGAAGGAATTATTACTATTTGTGACAACAGTTATTGCACGCCGTTATTTCAGAAGCCTATTGATGCCGGCATCGACATGGCCATTCAATCAGCTACAAAATACATTGGCGGCCACAGCGATACCGTGGCGGGTGTGCTGACCGGTTCAAAGAATATGATGAAGAAGATATTTGATAGCGAATATCTAAATATCGGCAGCGGTATCCAGCCCTTTAATGCATGGCTGCTTATCCGCGGCTTACGAACCCTGCCAATACGGATGGAAAAAACCACCGGCACTACCTTAAAAATAGTTGAACACCTGAAAAAGCACCCGCTGGTAGAAAAGGTAATTATGCCATTAGATGAGAGTTTCCCACAATATGAGTTGGCAAAACAACAGATGAGAGGGGCCTGCGGTTTGTTGAGTTTTGTGATAAAAGCAGATACGACCCGCCAGGTGATAAATTTCTGCGAAGGCTTGAACCATATACTGATGGCCGTTAGCTGGGGGGGATATGAGAGCCTGCTTTTACCCAAACATGCCGCGCTGTCACCATCAGAATTTGATCCCGCGATCCCGGAACACCGGATGTTTCGGTTGTATGTGGGACTGGAAGAGGCAGACTACCTCATAGCGGATCTTGACAGGGCATTTAATAAAATCTGACTTATTTCTTAACGGATTTCAAATCTTTACACAGGAACAATTTGAAATTCTTATTTTTAGCCTCAATTTCTAAACCGGCGGTAAGGGTTTCCGCCGGTTTTACTTCAATTTTTTTGTATGAATAAAAAGATGCCGTTTGTTTTTGCCATGATATTGCTGGTATCAAAACCCTTATTCAGTCAAAATGTGTGGAACCTGGCTCGTTCGATAGAATATGCGATTGCAAATAATATAACCGTGAAGCAGGCAAATCTTTCTTCATTGCAGGCGGAACTGGACTTCAATTTAAACAGGTCCGGAGTTTATCCCACGGCTTCCTTTAGCAACAGGTGGAACATGAGTTTTGGTAGAAGAGAAAACCCTACCACCGGTATCTTTGAAAACACGAACGCGCTTAACTCCTCCTTTAATTTTTCTTCCGGTGTAAACATTTTTAATTTCTATGCCCAGAGAAATACCACCGCAGCGCTGAAATACCAGTTGGCAGCTATCCAGGCTACTGAAGATAAAGCAAAGAATGATATAGGTCTTCGCGTAGCAAATACCTACCTGCTTGCTTTACAGGCCAAGGAACAGGTACGCATCAGCGAACTGCAGGTGAAGCTAACCAGGGAGCAACTGGATGTAACCCGTAAAAGGGTAGATGCCGGTGCGCTGCCTGAATTAAATGCTGCCGAAATAGAATCGCAGCTTGCCTTTGACAGTTCCAATCTTATAACCTCTACCTCCAACCGTGAGCTACAGTTGTTGCAACTTAAAGCAGTGTTAAACCTCGATGCCGGGGCACCTTTCGACATTGAAACGCCCGATGTTGAAGCAATTCCTATGGAGTCATTGGCTGAAATGCAGCCTGAGCTGGTTTTTAAGCTAGCACTTGCCAATCTTCCCCAGCAGCGGATTAACGACTTTTATATTAAGGCAGCAGAAAAGAACCGCGATGCGGCACGGGGGGCCATGTATCCTTCGCTGGGTGGTTTTCTAGGGTTGTCTACCAACTTTTTCTCGGCACTACAGTCATCAATACCCGGCAGCACGCCATCAGGTGAGCAGGAAACGGGTTTGTATGCCAGAAATGGTGCTATAACACTACCGGTTTACTCGCCTACCTTCACCGGCAAAACAGTTAACAAGCCTTTTGGCAAGGTGTGGAATGGCTTTGGAGATCAGCTAAACCAACAGTTTGGACAGTTCGTAGGCATAGGAATAGATGTGCCGTTATTTAATGGTCACCGGGCAAGAACCCAATGGAACCGCGCTAAACTAAATTTAAGAAATGTACAGTTTCAGAAAGAACTCGATAACCAAACCTTAAAACAAGATATTTATACAGCTTATAACAATGCTGTTGCCGCTTTGCAGAAAAGCAGCGCCAGCAGGAAGGCAGTAGAATTAGCTCAACGTTCCTACGATCTTAGTAAGAAACGTTATGATGTGAACCTGCTTTCATCTTTTGAACTGATCACAAATCAGAATAATTTTTTCAGGGCTCAGATAGATTTTTTACTTGCCCGTTATGATTATGTTTTTAAAATGAAAGTGCTTGAATTTTATAAAGGCCAGGGTTTAAAACTATAAAAATTTATAAACAAGAAGAGGTTGAAAATCCTGCCGAAAAATAGAAAAATAACAACCTTATCTTACAAGTGAAAATTTGCATTTAACATGAATAAAAAATTATTGTGGATCATTATTGCGGTGATCGTTCTTGTTGGAGTGTTATTCTTTCTCAAGAAGAATGGCAGTTTGGGTAAGGATGAGGGCACAAAGGTTTCCGCTGAAAAAGTAACCCGGCGAACAATCATCGAAACTGTAAATGCCAGCGGCAAATTATACCCTGAAGTTGAAGTAAAAGTGAGCCCGGATATATCGGGAGAAATCGTGCAATTGGAAGTTGAAGAAGGCGACAGTGTAAAAAAGGGACAGGTACTGGCAAAAATTTATGCTGACATTTATACCACCCAGCGCGACCAGGCAGCGGCACTTGTAAACCAACAACAGGCTTCTGTATCAAACAGCTCTGCGCAGCTGGAAGCATTAAAAGCTAGTGTTGACGTGTCTAAAAGTTCCTATGACCGGCAGAAACAGCTGCTCGATGAAAAAGTAATTTCAAAAGCAGAATTTGAACAGGCAGAAAGTACTTTCCTCACTGCCCAGGCTAACTATAATGCTGCCGTGCAGGGCATACGAGGTAACCGCGCCGGCGTTTCGAGTGCTCAGGCAAATCTCTCAAAAGCAAATAAAGACCTTAGCCGTACCGCAGTAATGGCCCCGATGGATGGTGTTATATCACTGCTGAATGTAAAAAAAGGTGAGCGCGTGGTAGGTAATTCCATGATGGCAGGAACAGAAATGATGCGGGTAGCAGATATGAACCTTATAGAAGTAATTGTGGATGTTGGTGAGAACGATATACCCAAAGTGCATCTTGAAGATTCAGCTATCATAGAGATTGACGCCTATAATAACAGAAAATTTAAAGGCATCGTTACTAAAATTGCCAGTAGTAATAGTGGAGCTGCAACATCCAGCGCAGCCTCCGCAACCAATGATGTTACTAACTACAAGGTGCATATCCGCATCCTGCTGGAATCTTACAAAGACCTTTTTGATCCGGCAAAATCAAATAACTTTCCTTTCCGTCCGGGCATGAGCGCCAGCGCGGATATTCAAACCAAAAGACATGAAAACTCAATATCTGTTCCTATAAACTCGGTAACAACCCGTGAAAGAAACAGCGACAAACCTATTGAGACCAAGAAAACCACCAACGCCGAAACTGCAAACGCTGACCCTGATAACGAAATGAAGGCTGCTTCAAACGACCTGGATGAAGTTGCATTTATCGTGCAGAAAGATAACACTGTGAAGAAAATAAATGTAAGAACCGATATCCAGGACATAAACTACATAGAGGTTTTAAGTGGTTTGCAGGAAGGCGACCAGGTAGTTACCGGCCCCTATAATGTTGTAACTAAAGTGCTTAAAGACGGAATGAAAGTAACAGTGGTTGACAAGGAAAAATTGTTTGAAGTGAAGAAACCGTAAACAATTATCCTGCTATGCAATATGGTGTAATAGGAAGCGGCAGTTGGGCAACAGCTTTAACCAAGATACTTACAGATAATAAGATATTTGTAAACTGGTGGGTAAGAAGTGAAGCAAACCTTGAACACATTTTGCACCGGCATCATAACCCACATTATCTTAGTTCCGTTTATTTCGATACAGCGTTTTTATCAGTTAAGTCAGATGTTACCGTGGTAATAAAGGCAAGCGATTGTATTGTTATTGCAATACCCTCTGCTTATGTGGCGGAAACCCTTCAATCGCTTGAGCGGAATGTTTTTGCAGGAAAGAAAGTGATCTCAGCAGTGAAAGGATTGCTTCCTGATTCTAATCTCTTGGTGAACGATTATCTGAAAAACAATTTCGACTTTCCAATCAATAGTTATTTCACCGTAATGGGCCCCTGCCATGCGGAAGAAGTGGCATCGGAAAAATTATCTTACCTGACTTTTTCCGGCACAAATGAAAATGTTACGGCGCAAATCGCTGAAAACTTTCAAACTGGCTACCTGAATACTATTGTTAACCACGATGTTTACGGGGTGCAATATGCTGCCGTGCTTAAAAATATTTATGCTTTGGGTGCAGGAATAGCGCACGGACTTGATTACGGTGATAACTTCCTAAGCGTTTTGATCGCAAACAGTGCTGATGAGATGGCCGGTTTCCTAATAAAAGCTGGTATCCGGAACATCGAGGTTGGAACACATGAGGAGGAAGATCCAGTGTCTCATAAAAAAACCGCTAACTATGCTGCATCTGTTTACCTGGGTGATCTGCTTGTTACCTGTTATTCACTGTATAGCCGCAACCGCACTTTTGGAAACATGATCGGCAAAGGTTATTCAGTAAGATCTGCCCAGCTAGAAATGAATATGGTGGCAGAAGGGTATAATGCCAGCCGCTGTATTTACCTTATCAACAAAGATATCAAAGCTGAAATACCCATTGTTGACACCGTGTATGAAATCCTATGGAATAATCTTTCCGCGCAAAAAGGATTTAAATTGATTGAAGAAAAGCTCGTGTAAGTTGCCTACCTGAAAAGATCTGCCGCTATTCCGTCAGCATGTAATTTCCCTTCCCTGGTTAATTGCAAAACATTACCTGAAGCTTTTATCTTGCCGGCAAGAACGAATTTCTTAGAAAGATCATAAATATGGCTCAACGCTTCTTTGCCAAAACGGTCTTCAACCTCGCTGGTATTTATCCCCTCCACCGTTCTCAATGACGTCATGATATATTCATTTAACTGGTGTGTTTCCGTGAGAAACTCTTTTTCAACCGGTAAGGTATTATTGTTTAATGACTGGATATAAACTGCGTTGTTTGCGACATTCCATTGCCTGGAATTTCCGTTGAATGAATGGGCGGAAGGCCCGAGCCCGAGATATTTTTTACCCTGCCAATAACTAGAGTTGTGGCGACTTCGCTTACCCGGCTTTGCAAAGTTTGAAATTTCATAATGTTCATACCCGGCCGCCTCGGTCCAGTCTGCAAGTAACAGAAATTGCTCTGCCTGCTTTTCGGGATCAACATCAGCGGATTTCTTTGAAAGGATCATTTTATCCAGTGCCGTTGATGGCTCAACAGTAAGCGCATAGCAGGAAAGATGTGGTACACCGATCTGTATCGCCTGTTGAACGTTATGTTCCCATTTGTCAGTAGTCAACCCTGGCGAGCCATAGATGAGGTCGATAGAGAAGTTGTCAAATCCTTCCTGCAATGCCGCGGTAATGGCAAACAGTGATTGATCCGAATTGTGGGCACGGTTCATCCACGCGAGGTCCTCATCAAAGAACGACTGAACGCCAATACTTAACCGGTTTATGCCGGATGCTTTCCAGTCTTTTAGTTTTTGAAGATAAATATCATCGGGGTTTGCTTCAAAGGTTATTTCCGCAGACGAACTGATATTGAAGTGCTGAACAAGCTTTGACATTATAGTATCCAATTCCTCCCTATCAAGCATGGAAGGAGTGCCACCACCAAAATATACCGTTTCTATTATTTCATCTCCAAGATAATTTTGTTCGATATATTCTGAAGTTGTAGTAAGTTCTATTTCTTTCTGCAAAGCCTTTAAAAAATCATTTTTCAAGTTCAATGATGTGGAGAAGTGGAAATTACAGTAATGACATGCTTTTTTGCAGAATGGAATATGAAGGTAAAGTCCGGCCATGATATTTTTAAGCTAACCGCTTAGGGCTGTTGCAAAAGTACTTTGTTTATAGAGATTAATCGGGCATCCTTTATTATTCCCATCTTATTAAGAATAAAAATATTTTTTTCTTATAAAATATTAAGATGATCTTTAAAGGCTGCGTTTTAGCCGCAGATCGCCGTTTTTACTTGCCATATTTATTATACTGATCCAGGGTGATTACAACAGGTTCACGCTGTATTGATTCACCCTGGTTTTCAGTATATCCCTTAATTCTTAAATTTCAATTATTATTTACTGCCATGATAAGACTTTTTTACAGTTTGTCTACCATCGTGCTCCTGGGTTTTATAACAGAAATTAAAGGGCAGTCAGTGCCGTCTCCAAAGGAGCATTTTGGATTTAGTATTGGGGATAATTACAAGCTTGCCAACTACACGCAAACGGAAGCATATTTCAAAAAACTTGTGGCAGCTGCGCCTGACAGGTGCAAGCTGGTAGATATTGGGCTCACAGAAGAAGGCAGGCACCAATATATGATGATTGTTTCTTCCGCAGAAAATATAAAGAACCTGGATCATTACAAAGAAATATCCCAGAAACTTGCACGTGCAGAGAACATCACTGACGCGCAGGCACATGTGCTGGCCGC
>JBBPYM010000015.1:0-9857 GCA_038199905.1 Chitinophagales bacterium
CAGATGCTTTGCTGATTTGAATATCATAAATACCGGCGACAGTAAACCCCGCAATTTATAAGCCGGTAGATATGCATCATGAGTAATGCCGCCAGCACCGATGATTATGATTGGAATTGATTGAGCGGGTGATATAATGCCTGGTAAAATCAAGAAAATGTTGCTTAGTGAATTAAAGGTATTTATTTTCGTCTCCGGATTGGCGAACCGCCTGCATTTTTTGGAAATTGCTAGTATTCTGGCAGTCCCGGGTTGTAAAACCTGTTGGCGTTGCCAGACAAAACGGACTGCACAAGAACGCCCGATATTATACCGGCCAGCTTTCGTTCTAATCCAGTTCTTCAATTTCATACCTACGGTTTAGGACAGGTGAGATAAAACATATTCCTCGCATCTCCTCTTTCTTGGTTATTTCTGCTGGCTGAGTGAGCCATCAAAACTATAAAGGGATCCTCTTTTTGTATGCACCAATAATTCTTTTCCACCATACCTCAACAGGCAGTCGTTCCCTGTGGTGGAAACAATATCCAGCTTTACCAGTGATCCATCCTTCCACTTCATATTGAACACAAAACCGCCACGAGCACAGATGCCTTTCACTTCACCGTCCGGCAATTCTTTAGGTAGCGATGGCAGCAGGTCGATGTATTTTGTATGCGACTGCAACAGCATTTCCGCGATGCCGGCCGATCCGCCGAAATTACCATCGATCTGGAAAGGCGGGTGCGCATCAAACAGGTTAGCGTAAGAACCGGCACCATTTTTCTCTGCCGGACTTATCAGCATCTTAACCATTTTATAGGCATGTTCCCCATCTTTAAACCTTGCCCAGAAATTTATCTTCCATGCAAGGCTCCAGCCAGTGGCTTCGTCACCCCTGAAAAGCAGGGATTGTTTCGCTGCTTTCATTAATGCCGGTGATTCATCATAATTTATTTCAGCGCCTGGATACATCCCCCAAAGGTGGGAAACATGACGGTGTTTGCTGCTTGAATCATCCACATCCTGCAACCATTCCTGCAATTGACCGTAGCGACCCACCTGGTTGGGAGCGATCCGTTTATACTTTGCCGATAGCGTATCCCTGAATGATTTATCCAGCTGTAGTATTTCACTTGCCTTGATCACGTTGCTAAAGAGGTCCCTGATGATCTGGTGATCCATGGTTGGTCCTGCAACAAGTCCCCCATTTTCAGGTGAATTGGAAGGACTGCTGATAAGCCACCCGGTTTTCGGGTCGGTGATAAGAAAACTGTTATAAAAAAGGGCCGCCTGTTTCATTAAAGGATAAGCTCTTTTTGCCAGGAAATTTTTATCCTGGGTAAAAAGATAGTGTTCCCATAAATGATGACTCATCCAGCCGGAGCCACCGAGCCAGATGCCATGGTCGGAAGCATTGATGGGCGCCGTGCCCCGCCAAATATCTGTGTTGTGATGTAGTACCCAGCCTGGCGCGTTATAGTAGACTGATGCCGTTTTATTACCTGCTTCTGCCAGGTCTTCAATCATCTTAAATAGCGGCTCGTGCATAGGCGAAAGATTCAGCAGTTCAGCCGGCCAGAAATTCATCTCGGTATTGATGTTGGTGGTATACTTACCTCCCCAGGGTGGTGTTAACAAATCATTCCAGATTCCCTGCAGGTTAGGCGGCTGTGTGCCCGGCCTCGAAGCCGATATCAACAGGTAACGACCATACTGCACATATATTGCAGCAAAAGTCGGATCTGCGGTGTTGGCAAAACCTGCCAGTCTTTCGTTGGTTGGTAACTCATCCATGGATCGGTCGCCAAATTTTATGGAGAACTTGTTGAAATATTGCTGGTATTCCCTTGTATGTTCAGCCTTTACCCTGTTATAGGTTTTGGATGCGAGACCAGCCAACGCTTTCTTACACGCGGCGGAAGGATCTCCTGAGGCGTCTTTATAATTCTTAAAGTTAGTGCCGGCAGCGAGGTAAAGGGTTACTTCATCTGCTTTGTTTACCACAATCTTGTTATCCATTACGTTTACGGACCCGCCTTTGGAGGTTATTCTAAGATAACTCTCACCTTTCATAATGCTGTTCTTCACCTGCACTGACAGCGAAATTGTATGCTGGTCTATTTTTTTTAAGGAAGCATGTTTATGAGGGCTGGATAACACTGCTTCAAAACTCAGGCTCCCCGTTTTGCTTGCGGTAAGGTGGATCACCACAGCCTGCCCAGGCTGGCTTGCCAGGTACGCACGGGTATAGTTAACCGAATTCATGGTATATGATGTCCGCGCAATTGCATTTGTGATGTCAAGTTCACGCTTGTACCCCGTTACAGCTGACTTGTCGGTGCAGTTTAGCACAAGGTCGCCAAAGGGCTGATAGTCGGCCTGGTAATGTGGTACTGGTGGTGGTTCGTCACTTTGGATAAAGTATTTCCATTTCTTTACAAGGGAGATTGCATTCTTATCGCTGCCGTCTTTTGGATATACGGCGATATGCGTCGAGGTATCTTTATAGCCGGCAACACCTCCTTTATCAAAATAATTGAGTACCTGTATGGCGATGATGTTCCTGCCTTTTTGTAAATCAGCTGCCGGGATTAAATATTTGCGTGGATTCAGGCCCTGGGTGGTGCCGATGAGTTTGCCATTGATATAGGTAAAGTCCTGGTCGCGTATCCTGTTAAGATCAAGTTCAAGATCCTTGCCTATCCAATGTTCCGGCAGTTCAAAACTGGTCCGGAGCCATACTGCGCCATCAAGTCCGGCGAGCCCGGCAGCTTCCCATCCCTCGTAGGATGGCACTGTCATTTCTTTCCATTCATTATCGTTAAAGGCTGCCTTCGAAGGGTCTGACGTCAGCCCCTTCAAGGCACGCATATCTTTAAACCAGTCTTCTCTTTTACCCTCACCGCTTTGCAAACCCATAAATTTTTCCTGCGCAAGCGCTTCGGCTTCTTTCTGTTTGCCCTCGAACAAAAGCTTCCGTATTTCCGCGAGGTAATTGGAGGCGCCGGGGCGATTATAATCCCTTGGCTCACCGGTCCATAGTGTTTCTTCGTTAAATTGGATACGGTCAGTTTCTACACCGCCAAAGACCATTGCGCCCAGCCGGCCGTTGCCGATTGGAAGGGCTTCCGTCCATTTTGCCGCGGGTTGTTTATACCAAAGGTTTAGTGGCTGTGAGTGAGATGAAAGGTGGATCGCAAATAGTAACAGAAGGATGTTTATCTTCATATGGAGCTATTGATTGCTAAAACTACTAACAGGAAAGAATTAAACCGGTATTTTTTCAAACTTTTGGCTTGAGGGTTTTGGGCTTCCGGGGGTGCTGCAGCTCATCTTTTTTAACCGCAAACGCCAAGAGGAAGCGCAAAGAGGAACGCAGCGTTTTCTCTGTGGCCCTCTGCGGTTCCTCCTGGCGTTTCTTTGTGGTTAAAAAAAAGTTAAAACAGGTATATTAAAATTTAGATCTTTCAATATTCTCCAGTTCTTCGATGGTGTAACCATAGTAAAGTATGCCTTTACCTGAGATGCTTAGTGCAGGGATATTAGTATAACTATCGAAGGACCAATTCACAAGATTCCCTTCCACTACCCTGCCCACTTGTATGATATTTGCTTTCATGATGTATCTTCTCTTTCTGTTTCTCATTAAACGTAAAATTACGATAAAAGTTGCTGAACCCTGCTGCTGAACAAGCTGAGATTCATTATTACGCAGGCGTTTTCTATGCCAGCAAATAGCCGTGGTCCTTTCTGTTAACCACTGAATCTAAGCAACCTATGATGAGTCTTAGTATTGCTAACTTGGGGAATATAGGGATTGTTTTGAATTTCCTTGCAGGATAGTCTTCAATAAATTAACATATTGATCATTAATACAATTAATCTTGCGTTGCCTGGTGTCATGCCAATTTGCACCGGCACTCCATGTCTCCCTGCCCCGGTGGTTCAAAGATTATGGAACCACGGAGACACTGGTGGCACTGAGGGGCACAATTGAGGTTTGTTTAATTGATCTCTACCAATTTGGACCGGTACTCAGTATTTCCTGCCTCGATGGTTCAAAGATGATGGGAACCACGGAGACACTTGGCGGCACTGAGGGGCACGGTTGAGGTTTGTTTAATTGATCTCTACCAATTTGCACGGTACTCCGTATCTCCTGCCTCGGTGGTTCAAAGATGATGGGAACCATGGAGACACTTGGCGGCACTGAGGGGCACGGTTGAGGTTTGTTTAATTGATCTCTACCAATTTGCACGGTACTCCGTGTCTCCCTGCCTCGGTGGTTCAAAGATGATGGGAACCACGGAGACACTGGTGGCACTGAGGGGCACGGTTGAGGTTTGTTTAATTGATCTCTACCAATGAGTAGCTTTTTTGTTATTTTTATTTTTTTAGTCAAGCTCGCAGAGAATATGTCCGTTTATCTTTAAAAGGCTGTCGAAAATAATTCACTGTCAGCAAAAAAATAAAAATATGAATACATCCAGAAGAACTTTTATCAAAAACACCGGGTTGGCTGTGGCAGGTGCTGGTTTATTCCCGGGCTTGCTAAGGGCTGCTCCCAAACCGGGCGAGGTAATGGGGATACAGCTTTATTCCATCCGTGACGATATGAAAAAGGACCCTGCCGGCACATTAAAACTATTAGCGGCTATAGGCTACCGTTATGTTGAACATGCCAACTATGTCAACCGCAAGTTTTATGGCTACGATGCCGCTGCTTTCAGGAAACTGCTGGACGACCTGAATTTGAAAATGCCAAGTGGTCACACCGTAATGGGTCCACAACATTGGGACGCCGGACAAAAAGATTTTACTGACGCATGGAAATATACAGTTGACGATGCAGCAGTAGTTGGACAACAATATGTGATAAGTCCATCGCTTGCAGAGAGCCTGCGCAAAACCTATGATGATATTAAAGTCTACATGAACGTTTTTAATAAATGCGGTGAGCTCTGCAAAAAGTCGGGCATGAAATTCGGTTATCATAACCACGATTTTGAATTCAGGGAAAAACTCAATGATAAAACGGTGTACGATATCATCCTCAAATTTACCGATCCGCAGCTTGTGATCCAGCAAATGGACATCGGCAACATGTACGGCGGTGGTGGCCGTGCGCTCGAATTATTACAAAAACACCCAGGCCGCTTCGCTTCCCTGCATGTAAAAGATGAAATAAAATCCGACAAAGGCGATATGGGCGGTTATGAAAGTACCATCCTTGGACAAGGGATCATAGAAACTAAAAAAATCACCGACCTGGCCAGAAAACAAGGAACGAAACATTTTATTATTGAACAGGAATCTTACCAGGGTAAAGCGCCCATGAAATGCGCAAAAGAAGATTTTCAGATCATGAAGAAATGGGGTTATTGAAACTAAATACAGACCTATGAAAAAGTTATTTTGGTGCATGCTTGCCTGTTGGCTAGCGGCCTGCGAGCAAAGATCTTCAGTAATATCGACAGAGGTAGACAGCGTTGTTACAAGGGATGTTCATTCGCTGTCTAATTATTATGAAGTGATGGCGGAGCACCTGAATCTTGATATAAAGGTTGATTTTACCACACAGGTAATCAGCGGTAAAGCAAGTTGGGATATTACGAATCCTGCCAACCTGGATTCTATTGTTTTCGATACCAGGTTGTTAGATATCGAGAAAGTTACGCTGGGAGATGATGAAGCTCCCGCAAAATTTTCGCTGGGCCCAGACGTAAAATACCTGGGTAAAGCATTACGCGTTGGGCTGACTCCTGGTGTTAAAAAGGTAAACATCTATTATTCCAGCTCTAAAGATGCCCCCGCTTTGCAGTGGCTGAACCCCGTTCAAACTGCTGGGAAGAAAAAGCCATTCCTGTTTACACAGTCTGAGTCGATCCTTGCCAGAACCTGGGTGCCCTGCCAGGACGGGCCCGGCAACCGCTTTACCTATGAGGCAACAGTTACCGTGCCACCGGACCTGTTAGCCTTAATGAGCGCGGAGAATCCAACGGAAAAAAATGCCGAGGGGAAGTATCATTTTAAACAAAGCCATCCTATCCCCTCCTACCTGCTGGCGCTCGCTGTTGGTGATATAGCATTTAAAGCCATCGACCAGCGAACCGGCGTTTACGCAGAACCGGTAGTACTTGCAAAAGCCGCCTGGGAATTTGCCGATATGGGCAAGATGGTAGATGCCGCTGAAAAACTATATGGTCCCTATCGCTGGGGACGGTATGATGTACTGGTGTTGCCGCCGAGTTTTCCTTTCGGCGGTATGGAAAATCCTAATCTTACTTTTGCTACACCCACCGTAATCGCCGGCGACCGCTCACTGGTGAGCCTGATAGCGCACGAGCTCGCTCATAGCTGGAGCGGAAACCTGGTAACAAACGCTTCCTGGAACGATATATGGCTGAATGAAGGTTTTACCACCTACTTCGAGCGGCGGATAGTGGAAGCTGTATATGGTAAGCCGGAGGCAGAAATGCAGGAGGTATTAGGCAGGCAATCATTAGACAATGTTATTGCAGAAATGGGACCGACAAACGGTGATACCCGGTTGAAGCCCGACCTAAGCGGCCGCGACCCGGATGACGGACTTTCAGAAATTCCTTATGAGAAAGGGTACGCTTTTATTCGCACGATTGAAGAAGCCACCGGCAGAAAGGCCTTCGACGAATTCTTAAAGGAATATTTTGACAAACACGCTTTCCAGTCGAGAACAACCGAACAGTTTTTGTCAGACCTTAACAAGGACCTTCTGGAAAAAGATAGCACGCTGGAGGGGAAGATCCATACCAAGGATTGGGTGTACCAGCCGGGTATTCCCGGCAACGCCCCTGTTGCAAAAGCCAGTGCCTTTTCTACCATTGATTCTATATTGCTTGATTACAGGAGAAATGAAACGTCAAGAGCACCAAATAAAAACCTTTCATCAACCAATCAGCTGTTGTATTTTATCAGTCACCTCCCGGAAAACTTGACTGTTGGGGAAATGACTTCACTGGACCGCCGTTTCAACTTCACCAATTCAGGTAATGCAGAAATACAGTGTGACTGGTATGTGCTGGCTGTGCGTCACCAGTATAAAGTTGCTTACCCTCAAATTAAAAAATTTCTTACTGAAGTGGGTCGCCGCAAGTTTATAGTGCCTATCTATAAAGAGCTGCTTAAAACGGAGGAGGGTAAGAAGATGGCCACGCAGATTTATGCCAAGGCGAGAGCGAACTACCATCCAGTTGCCTACCAGACGATAGATGCTTTGCTAAAGTGATCTCATAGTATGGACTTATGCAATCATAAAAACCTACCCGCGCATGAACCGTATCGATCGACTGTTCGGGATACTTACATTACTGCAGTCAAGGAAATTTGTACCTGCCGAAAAAATCGCCGACAAATTCAAGATGAGTATCCGCACGGTCTACCGCGATGTGAAAGCCTTGTGTGAATCCGGCATTCCTGTGAGTTTCGAAACAGGAAAAGGTTATTTCATTGTGCAGGGATATTTCCTGTCTCCTGTATCGTTTAGCACGGAGGAGGCCAATGCACTCATGTTTATGGAAACAATTGCTTCTGGGTTCGCGGATAAGTCCATTCAAATGCACTATTCAAATGCCATGAACAAGGTGCGTGCGGTATTAAAATCTTCGCAAAAGGAAAAAGTTGAAATGCTGAGCAACAGTACGAGGCTGCAGGTGCCTGAATGTTTTAAATATAATTTCGAATATATCACGTTGTTGCAGAATGCGATCACATCAAGGATAATTGTTGAAATGGAATACGGGAACAATAATAAAGAGATCAGTGTTCGTAACACCGAGCCAATAGGGCTCGTGTATTATGCTTTCAGTTGGCACCTTATCGCATGGTGCCTGAAACGAAATGAATACCGTGATTTTAAGGTGGCAAGAATCCTCAGGTTAAAAAGCACTGGCCTGCCTTTTACAAAATCAGATCATATTGAACTGAATCAGTACTTAAATTTATTGCCGGTGAATTACTGAGCTCTTGCTTCAAGATGGTGATTGTGAGCAACGAATCATTTTTATTACCGGCAACCATAATGATGCAAAGAATAAGTCGTCGATTAATTCATAGTGCGCATCCATTCATGAGCGCGCAGTGGCCATGTGGTAACAGTGAGGTTCGACTTTCTTAGGCCATAACCATGGCCACCGGCTGAATACAAATGCATCTCGGCGGGCACCCCGGCATTTTTTAATGCGAGGTAATAAAAAAGGCTGTTCTCAACTCGCACAGCATCATCTTCTGTTTGTACAATGAATGTGGGTGGAGTGTTTTTCGTAACCGGCAGGTCGGGTGCAATTTTATCCGCCTCCTGTTTAACCGTAAGGTAGGCAGGGTAAATGAGCATCACGAAATCAGGACGGCAACTGGTAGTGTCAGCAGCATCTATATGTTCGTAGGTTCTATTCTCATAGTTTGTACTGATCGCTGCTGAAAGGTGGGCACCGGCAGAAAAGCCCATGATGCCAATCTTGTCACGGCTGATGCCGAGGCTGGCGGCATTGGATCTTACGATGCCCATCGCACGCTGGGCATCCTGTAATGGTGGCTGGTACCTGGGAACTCCCTCACGTACAGGCACACGGTATTTTAATAGTATCGCTGTGATGCCAATGGTATTAAGCCACTCGCAGACCTCAGTTCCTTCCAGGTCAAATGCAAGAATACTATAACCACCACCAGGACAAACAACCACTGCCTGGCCGGTATTATTATTTTTTGGTGCAGGATAAACGGTTAATGTTGGCACAGTTACATTGCTAAGGCGGATAACTTTTTTCCCTGCCACGATATTATCAGTTGGTTTGGTATTGTCTTTTTCTTCTCCGAGCTTGCCTTTCTCCCCTGGCGCAGTGGCTGGCCAGAGTTGCACCGGGGCACCTGCTTTTATAACGGGTGAAGGTTTGCTACCTGGCTGACCATTTGAACTGTTCGGCATAAAAAAACAAACTGATAAGAGAGCGGGTAATAATATCTTTAGGCGTTTCATAAATTGTTGCTTAAGGGTTAGCAAGTTAAGTTTTTAGAGGGTCCAGCGATGTCTCCAATGTTATTTTTACTTTGTTTGATATCTTGTCTTTTACCAGTTTTGATATCGGCACATTATAATCTGATAATAGTATGTTAAACACGGCAGTCATCAGTATCCTGCCTTGTGTGATGGTGATTTTTCCCGCAGCTTCCATTTCTTTTGTTTCGCCGTGAATGGTCAACATTCCCTTCACCCTGGCAGGATATTCACCGTCTTTTGAATAGTTGATAGCCGCGTTGTTTACAACCTGCCCCTTGAATTCCGACTTTGGAAATTTACCAGTTTGCAGGTAATCTTCATTAAAGTCTTCCTGCATAAGTTCCTTGTCGAATTCAAAACCATTCACTAAAAGCATAAACTGCAGGCTTCCTGATTTTGTGTCCAGGATAGCAGTTACCGATCGGTGATGGGCTTCAATGTCCTCAAGTGGTGCTACGGAATAAAAAGACACCAGACCTGTCTTGGTGAAATATTTGTCTTGCGCTTGCAGGACCAAACCGACCATCAATAAATATGATATAACCAGTGAAATTCTCTTCATCATTGTTACCGTTTAGTTTGATTGTTTCAGTTCAATAACACTACGGTTCATTATAATATCAGAACCCAATAAACCCGTTTCATCTTTCTGATAGCCGGTGAACATGCCTTTTACAGCTGTTGTTTGTCCCTTGTGCAGAATATCAACCGCAGATGCAAAGGCAGAATCCATGGCACAACGTACTGAAGACATGGAGCTGGTGTCACCAAGTACAACGGTGTAAAAACCTTTATCATCCTTGTCAACCTGTTTCAAGATGCCCGTTACCAGGATCAGCTTTCC
>JBBPYM010000016.1:0-2368 GCA_038199905.1 Chitinophagales bacterium
AGTTCCCTTTTCCGCTGGTGCATATTGATACTGGTCACAACTTCAGGGAAGCGCTTGATTTCAGGGACAGGATGGTAGCTGATATGGGCGAGCGGCTGATAGTGAGGAACGTGGAAGACACCATTAAGGCCAAAAACCTCACCCAGCCCACAGGCAAATTCGCTAGCAGGAATGCACTTCAAACCTTTACATTATTGGACACCATCGAGGAATTTAAGTTTGACGCCTGCATCGGTGGCGCAAGGCGTGATGAGGAAAAGGCCCGCGCAAAGGAAAGAATATTTTCAGTAAGAGACGAGTTCGGCCAATGGAACCCGAAACTGCAGAGACCCGAACTTTGGAACACTTACAATGGCAGGATACATAAAGGTGAAAATGTTCGCGTGTTCCCCATCAGCAACTGGACCGAACTTGACATATGGAATTATATCAAGCGTGAAAAGATTGAGCTGCCGTCAATTTATTTCGCTCATGACCGCAACGTAATTGAACACCAGGGACAGTTAGTAGCAGTCTCTGATTTCATACAACTGGACGCCGGCGATAAAGTAATTTCCAAAAGAGTGCGTTACCGTACCGTCGGCGACATGACCTGCACCGCGGCGGTGGAATCAACCGCTTCAAACCTGGATGACATCATTACTGAAATTATAGCCACAAAAACCAGCGAACGCGGAGAGACCAGGATTGACGACCAGGTGTCGGAAGCCGCAATGGAAGACAGGAAAAAAAGCGGTTATTTTTAAGGCAGCTGAACTTCACCATCTGAATCTATCATAAAAATAAAAAACACACATGGATATTCTTCGATTTATAACTGCAGGAAGCGTTGACGACGGAAAAAGCACCTTGATCGGACGCTTGCTGTATGATAGTAAATCTATACTCATAGATCACCTGGAAGCTATTGAACGGCAGACTAAAAACAAAAAAGAAGGTGAGATCGACCTGGCTTTGCTAACGGATGGCTTGCGTGCTGAAAGAGAGCAGGGCATCACAATAGACGTTGCCTATAAATATTTTTCCACGCCTGTCAGGAAGTTTATCATTGCTGATGCTCCGGGCCATATTCAGTATACCCGAAACATGGTAACTGGTGCTTCCAACTCCGAGCTCGCTATCATTCTGGTAGATGCAAGAAATGGGGTGGTTGAACAAACACGGCGGCATTCTATTATAACCTCTCTGTTGAACATCCCGCACGTGGTTATCGCCATCAATAAAATGGACCTGGTTAACTATTCAGAAGATGTATACAACAATATTGTAATTGATTATTCAGCCGTTGCCAACTCGCTGGGCTTAAAGGACGTTTCTTATATTCCTATCAGTGCGCTTAACGGTGATAACATAGTAGAAAGGTCTGTATTTATGGACTGGTACGAAGGTGAGTCGCTGTTGCATTACCTCGAAAATGTACAGCTGGACCAGGATCTTAACCATACAGATGCACGTTTTCCCGTACAGTTCGTCATACGTCCGCAGGCTCCTGAACTGCATGACTACCGCGGTTATGCCGGCAAGGTTATCAGCGGTGTTTACCGGAAAGGTGATAAGATAACCGTTCTGCCCGCCGGTCTGGAAAGCACCCTTACAACTATTGAAGTTGCAGGTAATGAAGTTGAAGAGGCTTATGCCCCGCAGAGCGCCATACTTCATCTTGCAGACGATATAGACATCAGTCGGGGCGATTTAATTGTTCATTCTGATAACAAACCACAGGTATCACAGGATCTGGAGGTGTTGCTTTGCTGGATGGACAATAAACCGCTTGTAGCTGGCAACAAATATTTGCTGCAGATAAACAGCCGACTGGTTAGGGCGGTGGTAAAAAGTATAGATTACAAACTAGACGTGAATACCTTACAAAAAAATTATTCCCCGGAAAAGGCGCAGTTAAATGACATCATAAAAGCTACCATAAAAACGGCTTCACCGGTCCCTTATGATTCCTATAAAATTTTGCGGGAAAATGGCGGCGCGATATTGATTGATGAAACGAGCAATGTTACGGTAGGTGCTTGTATGATACAATAGCGACAAGCCGTTAACTATGAAGTTTAAACAGTCTAACTGGGATGATTAAACGATCTACCGACCCGCAACTCAAAATTTTAACATTGGACATCGAATTACATATAGATGATGGAACAACAAATAACTCGAATATGCTAGGGGAACTTAAATTAAAGGCATTGCAGGAGCTGGTGCACAGTTCAACTCAGGAAGAGATCATCTGGATGAACGGTTACCTCTCCGCGGTAATAGCACCACATGCAGCCAGCAAGCCCCAGGAGCTTTCTCCTGCTAAAAATGGTGTAAACAAGATCACTATTGTTTATGGTACAGAAACAGGAAATGCAAAAAA
>JBBPYM010000017.1:0-2057 GCA_038199905.1 Chitinophagales bacterium
AATCATCAAACTGCCACACCCAATTCAATTAGGAATCTGGTGTGGCAGCATTATTAAAGTGTATTTGTTAGTTAGTCTTTTAGTATCCACACGGACACCGAGCCAGCTTTGACCTGGAACTCCCCCCAACCCGCGTTGTTTATAACAACTTCATCCGCGTAGGTTTCGAGGTAATCAACAAAGGTTTTGCCAGCAAACCGCTGACCAATTTCCATTGATTTAAAGCCATCTTCACTATTAGATAACAGCACGGCACAACCGGAGTTTTTATTTTCTTCCTTTCCTTCCCTCGTCCAGCCAATACAGTTCGGGTGATCAAAATAATCCCGTTGCTGACCGTATGCAAACTTGTTGCGCGCCATAAGTAACTCCTCAATATGATCACATTTATCGAGGAATATTTCGTATTCGTTTCCATCATTGCCCCAATCTTTATAATGGGCGCCATATAGATCAGGGTAAAACACGCAGGGATAACCACCTTCACGCAAAAGTATCAGCGCATAAGAATGAGGTTTGAACCATTTTTCCACAGGCGCTGCTAATGCCTGCAGCGGTTGTGTATCGTGGTTATCTACCACCGTTACCGCCAGTAGTGGTTTTGCCTGTACCAGGCTACCGTCCAGGATTGTAGTAAGGTCATAGTCCTTTCCGGAAATGGATGCATGGTGCAGGTTATGATGAAGGGAAGAATCAAACAACGACATTCTTTCATTTGTTGCCTCAATGTATTTCAGTAAAAGCGGGAGTTTTCCCGGTGCCCAGTACTCGCCTACGGCAAATAAACCTGGTTTTATACTGCGCATGTGATCCAGCCACTCGTTGTAAAAATTAAACGAAATATGCTTCACTGCATCAAGCCTGAAACCGTCCAAAGGAGCCTGCTGAAGGTACCACTCACCCCAGTATTTTAACTCTTCGCGTACTGCCGGGTTACGAAACTCTATGTCTGCAAACATCAGGTAATCATAGTTGCCTTTTTCTTCATCTATGATCTCCTCCCAGTCGAAACCGTATTCATTAAAGATGCTGAAGATAGCCGTTTCGCCAAGGTCAGCAGCGTAATCAACGCCGGAGAAACAGGTGTGATCCCAGATGAATGTTGAATGTTTTCCCTGGCGGCCGGGGAAGGTGAACTTTGTGTAGGCATCAATATTAAAAGGTTCGCCGATGAAAGCATTCCTGTTCTCAGGATCAACCCTCAGTACCTTGATCCTTTCTATTTCATCTGCGCCACCCTTATGATTTAGTACCACATCGCCATAAACCTGTATACCTTTCTTTTGTAGCGCCGCAACGGCATCAACATATTGTTGTTTTGTACCGTACTTTGTTCTCACAGATCCTTTCTGATCAAATTCCCCAATATCAAAAATATCATAAACATCGTAACCATTCGCGTTGCCGCCTTCCTTGCCTTTACAAGCCGGTGTTAGCCACACGGCATTGATACCCAGTGATGCCAGGTATTCGTTTTGTTCCGCAATCTTATCTCATAAATTATCCTCCGGTTTTATATACCAGTGAAAAAGTTGCATCATTGTGCCATTAGTCATAACTGTCTTAAAGAAAGTTTTAGGGAACGAAATAAATTCGTTTTAGACAGGATTAGATAATTGAGAGTAGAAAAGAAGCTAAACATCGAAATCGTTGAAATGTTCGGGGTGCGGAAGTGAGGTATGGGGTGCGGGGTATGAGTGTATGGGGTATAAGGTATGGGTGTTGAGGGATGGCCGACAGTCTTAAAAGAAAATTCAAATATAGATTACAATACTTCACTTTCAGTCAGCTGATAGCTGATAGCCAACTACCATGCATTCGACATATCCTTGTTGATTCATATTACCCAATCTGCAACGCGGACATTTATTTTTTAGAATACTATTAATAGACCTGACTCTTATCAAGTTTTTCAGCAAACATAAAAACTGTTTATTGATGATTGAATGATTTTTTTAAAGCTTTCTGGAGTTTGTCCGACTAGTTTATAATTTCACCATCAGTGTAACGCCATAAGTTCTTGGATCACCTAAACGCACAGCTCCAAAATCGTAAGC
>JBBPYM010000018.1:0-26367 GCA_038199905.1 Chitinophagales bacterium
CGAGGTGGCGGGAGTTTTATACAGTGGCGACTGTGTAATGGGTAAGCCATCCTTCATCAGATAACTGTTAACAAGGCTCTTGGTTGGGTTTGCGCCACCGGTATATAAATTTTCGGAAAAGTTGTGGTTTAACACCAGGTTCTTCGCATCTGTGCCGTATTGTTTTACCAGGATGTTTTCCTTATTTTGGCGACCTTCGCCAGCATATTGAAACAAGTCGAAGTAATTGGCATAAAGGTCATGTTGCTTACTATCCATTACTGCTTTGGCAGCGGCAACAGCCAAAGTAAGGTGTTGAACCGGGTCACCATCGTTGTGGAACTTTGCTCTTGTACCTTCAAACAGTGCTACCCTGGCTTTCAGGGCCAGCGCTGTAGTGCTTGCTATTCTTCCATAACCCGCATTGCCTAATGCAGTTGGTGTTGGTAAAGTTGCTGCAAAGTCTAGGTCTTCATAGATCTGTTTCATGATCTCCTGGCGGGAACTTGCCGGTTGGGTAAGTTCAGGCGAATCCTGTAACAAGGTTTTTAGAATCAGCGGAACCCCGCCATATTTCTGTACTAACTGGAAGTAAGCGTATGCCCGAAAGAAACGTGCTTCACCGATGTACCGGTTCTTGACAAGATCCGTTACAGGTGCCGGCGGCACTTTCTCAATGATATTGTTAGCGGCCCTGATCAATTGGTAAGGACCGGTATAGTAGGTTGCCGTTGCAGGTGCCAGGCGTGTACCATCGCTGATGGGGTCAGCGATGGTACCAAATGCGTTGTCCGACCAGACTTCTTCAAGACTGAATGCGGGAAGAAATGTATACAGGTAATTAGCCGCTGACTGGATATCTGATTCAGATTTCCAGAAAGAGACGTCTGAAATTTGTGTTTCGGGAAAGCGGTCTACTTTGCAGGATACCAAAAATATGACAAGCAGCATCCCTGGTATTCTTATATAATTAGAGAGTTTCATAATCAAAATGTTGTGGTTAAACGCTTTTATTAAAATGTAATGTTTATGCCCATTGCGGCGGCGGCGAAGAAAGGATAATCTGCGGCTACACCATCCCGTTGCTCAGGATCATAATAACCCTGGAATTTGCCTAACCCGGAGAATGTAAAGAGGTCCTGCCCGGTGCAATAAATCCTTGCTCTCGACATTTTCACCTTTTTGATTAAAGATGCAGGTAATGAATAACCGAGTTGAAAATTCTTAAGCCTTACATATTTTCCATCAAGCGTCCATTTATCAGAAACCAGGTAATTATGAGTAGCATTTACATAAGGTCTTGGGAACATGGCATCAGGATTGTCTGGTGTCCAGTAATCCCGGTGTACAGCAAGCGCCTGGTAATAAGTGGCGATGTTGGCATCGAGGGACTGCCGCGTTGGTACAAAACTTCTCTTGCCAACACCTTGTAAAAAGGCAGTGAAATTAAATCCTTTCCATTGCATGTTCAGGTTAAATCCAAACAAATACCTTGGCTGGTTAGTTCCCTGGTAAACAAGGTCTCCATGATCTTCGGTGCTTCCCGAGCCTACGGTAATAGATTTGTCGCCGTTCAGGTTCAGGTATTTAACATCACCCCCTGCGGTACGACTGTCCTGGAATGCCCATTTGGCAACTTCATCTTTTGTTTGAAAATAGCCGCTTGTTTGGTAACCCCAGATTGAATTAATTGGATAACCTTCCAGTGTGCGAACTGTTCCCGCAGAGACCACCCTTCTTCCTGCAAATTTTATTAACTTATTTTGATTATCCGAAAGATTCATTGCTACAGAAAAAGTAAAATTCTTGCCGATGCGGTCGCGGTACGCTGGCGGAAAATTTATTCTTGAAAAAACCTACATCCGGGCCACCATTGGTTGTTTCGATAGTTTCCCATGATAGCTGTGAAGAGGGCACGGTAGTTTGGGCAAAGTAAGTGGTTCTAATTTCCGGTGATCCCATTACCAGCGTTGAGTTCCTGTTTAGCAGGCCCAGGTAGTCGTACAGGCCGATACCAGATGCGGCTCCTAACCTTCCCCAGGATCCCCTGATCTTCAGTTCGGAAACTACGGGTACATTAAACCAGGATTCCCTGTTAACGTTCCATCCTGCTGAAAGAGAAGGGAAAAATTTTCTGCGGAGATTTGGCGCCAGTCTTGAACTCTCGTCTACACGGAAAGTTGCTTCGAACAGGTACCTGTTATCAAAGTTGTAATTAAATCTTCCGAAATAAGATTGGAAGGCATAACTATTAATTGTTTGTGAATTGGTTTTTGTATTATCATCTCCCAGGTTTAATGCAGGAAGATCGTTACTTACCATCGCTGTTACTCCTGTTGAAACACTGCTGTATCGGCTGTCTTCCCATTGGTATCCGCCTAACAGGTGAAAGTTATGGTTGGTTCCAAGTTTATAGTCATAGTCGCCAGGAACTGGAGATTATTATTTTGTGTTACCTCATTTATAACAGCGTAGGAGTTAGGAGTGTTCAGGATGTCGCCAACTACTGATCGGTACCATCTTTGAACCGTTCTTTTAAAGATATCACGATCACCGCGCCGGTACTGCGCTCCATAAACTGTCCGTAGTTCCACGCCCTTTACGAAGTTGTTCAACTTAGCAGTAAATACCCCGTCAAAAAAGTCACGCTTCCTGTTGTCGTATCCACCCGCGTCCATAATTGCATAAGCAGTTGCCCAGCATTAGTATTATAAAGTCCATCCGGCGTTAATAATGGGTTTTGGCTTGAATAACGGTACAAATTAAACAGCAACAAACCGTTGCCATTTGTGCCTACCGACGGAGCTTCTGAATTTTGCTGGGTATACGTGATACGGGAATCAAGTGACAGGTGTTTCGTTAACTGTGACCCAAGGTTTAATCTTACATTAAACCTGTTATTTTGATCCGGTCCTACTTTGAATACTCCTTGCTTGTCATAATAACCGAAAGAAAGCAGGAAGTTCAGCTTATCTGTACCACCTCTTGCAGAGATGTTATGTGTCTGCATAAAAGTGTTCTTTCTTAGCATCTGGTCAACGATACTTTCATTGCCATAATATTGGTAACGGGTTGTGTCATTGGGATTCATACGGTAAGTGATCTTGCCTTCTTTTAGTATGGCGATCGTTTCTGCTGTATGCGCTGCCGCCGAGCCTGAGTTAGTGCGTGCAAGGTTATTATATTCCAATTCTTCCCAGGTAGGCATTCGTTTAGGAACGTTCAGTGCCCAGTCAGTACCTACTATTGAAGAAAACTCAAAGATCGTTTTGCCAGATTTGCCTTTTTTTGGTCTGATAAGTATAACACCACTGCTGCCTGCGCACCATATATCGTCGCTGCTGCTGCATCTTTCAGAACTGTAACACTTTCAATGTCATTCGGGTTTAGAGATTGAAGTGTTACCCCGGGGCTACTTACTCCGTCAACGATCAACAACGGGTCCACATTGCCGTTCGCCGAAGTAGCTCCCCTTACCTGGATGCCTATTCCTTCATCACCCGGTTGGCCGGTTTGCCTGGTGATGGAAAGGCCGGGAGCTACCCCTTGTAATGCCATCGCCAGGTTCGATACGGGGCGGTTCTCAATTTCTTTTGATGTAACTGTAGATACCGCCCCTGGAAGATTAACTTTCTTCTGGGCACCATATCCAATTAAAACTACCTCTTCCAGTGAATTGGATGCGGCAACGAGGTTAACATCAACACGTGTACGATTTCCTACCACTGTTTCGAAATCTGTGAAGCCCACAAAACTAAAAACAAGCACTGCATTTTCATTTGCAACAGTCAGTTGAAAGTTTCCGCGTGCGTCAGTTTTCGTGCCTTGCGAGGACCCTTAACAACAACGCTTACACCCGATAAAAATTCCTTCCCCTCCGGATCTTTAACAGTTCCCCTGACTATAATGTCGTTCCGCTGTGTACCTGAAAATAGGTTGTCGTAGGTAGCTGTATGAATACCTGCAGTTACATGTTCAGTTTCAAGCCCGCTTCGGGCGAAACACAAATTGGTTACTAACAGGGAAATGATAAGTGGAACTACTGAAACTTTAATATTGGTCTTCAATAGTATTGGCATTAGATTTCTCTTTTGCATAACGTTAGAATGGTTTTAAGAATACAAGTAATAACACTGCGCTCGCTCTAAAAGCTTTGCCTATCAAAGCAATAGAGCGAATGAGGGTATACCTTTTTTCATAAAGCAAGCTACTCGTTAATTCAATCGTGCTATTGTCGTATTCGTTACATGGATTGATATAAGTGCCTGCGGGCATCGATTTTCAGATGGAAACAGCGGGCGCTGAACATTTAAATCGGCTTATTGGCCGGGTTAATAATAGATCTTGTTGTTACCATATATGAGGGCGCAAACTTACAACCGGGTAACTTTGTCGAAATCATGCAAGGCATTGATAATAATTAATTATCATCCATGGGCGGAACATTAAATTTATGAGTGACGAAAAAGATAACCATAAGCTTTGTACCTTGACGGCGAATTAAATGAGTAAACAACAAAGTTATTATTTATGCAACAGCGTATTGCGCAAATATCGTTAGTGGTAGATGACTACGACGATGCATTGAAATTTTACCAGGAAAAGCTTCAATTTCTGTTGATAGAGGATACTGTTTTGAGTGCCACTAAAAGATGGGTTTTGATAACACCTCCCGGCCCCGGATCATGCCACCTTTTACTTGCAAAAGCCGCTACAGACGAACAGAAAAGCCGAGTAGGCAACCAGACAGGCGGCAAGGTCTTTCTTTTTCTTCATACCGACGATATAACAAGAGACTATCAACGTATGGTTGATAATGGCATCCATTTCACAAGGGTGCCAACTGTTGAAGAATATGGAACAGTGGCTGTTTTCGAGGACCTTTATGGAAATTTATGGGACCTGATTCAACCGGCAAAAACCTGATCACAACCCGGCAATGACAAATTCAGACATTCTAAAACTGCGGCTAATTAATCCGCAGATTGCTGAAACAAATTTCAGTAGACCCGAAGAAATAGTTTCGTGGATGGTTGCCATGCAGTCATAGGAATTTGCAATGGCTAAATGGGCGATGGGCCTCCGACTTCCGGGAAGCACTAAAGCATACATCGAAAAGCGTTTAATGATGGCCGGATACTCAGAACCTATCTTATGCGACCACCTGGCATTTTGTAACTCCCATGGATCTGTGATGGATGCTCGAATTAACGGCGCCAGGAGTTCACGCGAGTAATGCTTTTACTTACCGCAAATTTGGGCTAGATAACAGAATATTAATCATAAAAAGCACCTTGATTAACTAGATTTTTCATCAAAAAATTATCCATTGGACGGGAGAACAGCAGATGCAAAACAAATTTTATCACTTTTAATGGCACTGCCATAGGGTTGTCAGTGACGCTGTATAACTTTGGATCCAACTATAAAAACACTACCATGTCAATCATTCAAATGTTGTTAAAAGAAATGGACCAGGAATCTCAAACTACCAGGAAAATGCTTTCAATAATACCTGACGAAAAATACGATTGGAAGCCTCATCCAAAAAGTATGACTATCAGGCAACTGTCAACACATATAGCGGAGCTTCCAACCTGGATATCAGTGGTGCTTCAAACAAATGAACTTGATTTTGCCGCCAGCCCCTACCAACCCGTGCCGATCAACAACACCGCCGAACTATTGAATCTTTTTGAAAAATCGCTTGCGGAGGGAACAGAACAACTCAGCAAGGCATCAGAAGAAGATCTTTTACCTGCATGGACCCTTAGGAGCGGTGAACAAATTCTAGCATCATCTACCAGGGGAGAGTCTATACGTATGTCGTTTTCGCAGATCGTACATCACCGGGCACAGTTAGGCGTTTTCCTACGATTGCTGGATATCCCTATTCCGGGGAGTTATGGACCAAGTGCAGATGAAATGAAAGCTTGAATTCTCAGTAAAAATATTTTATTTAAAACAGCAAAACGACCACCGGTCGTTTTTGCTGTTTTAAATACCGCGGTAACAAACGTTCACTGGCCCGGCTTCTCATCCTGACAATAATTTGATAAGTGGTTATAAATATGTGATCCGTATCAACTATCTTGTTAGAACAATCCATAAAATTGGCAATCTTAGCATTACAAAACATTTCTAAAAATTACGGTCGAATCCAGGCATTAAACAATGTGTCATTTGAAGTACCAGAGGGATCGGTCTTTGGCATTTTAGGACCAAATGGTAGCGGCAAAACCACCCTGCTTGGCATCGTAATGGATGTGCTTAAGGCAAATAGCGGCAGTTTTTTATGGTTTGGAAAGTCATCACACAGCGAACAGCGTAAACATATAGGAACCTTACTGGAGACACCTAATTTTTATCATTATTTATCCGGAGAAAGAAATCTTTCTATAACGGCAGCCATTAAAAACCGAACTGCGGAAGATATACCTGCCGCGCTGGAAAAAGTAAAATTGACACAGCGCCGCCATTCGAAGTTCAGCACCTACTCGCTCGGCATGAAGCAGCGGCTTGCATTGGCTTCGGCCCTGTTGGGCAATCCTTCAGTACTTGTATTAGACGAACCAACGAATGGCCTCGACCCTGTGGGTATTGCAGAAACGCGTGAGCTTATACGCAGCCTTGCAAAGGACGGTAAAACAATTATTCTCGCTAGCCACCTGCTTGATGAAGTAGAAAAGGTTTGTACTCATGTTGCCATCCTTCAAAAAGGAAAACTAATCATAACCGGTCATGTAGATGATGTGCTGCTTAATGAAGATATCGTTGAAATAAGCTGTTCAAATAACGAACCACTATTGGAAGCGTTAAAAGATTATACCGGTTCAAAATCAGCCAGGTATTATGATAACAGGATACAACTAACATTTAGCAATGGGACCGCCAACATGGAACAGGTAAATAAATACTGTTTTGAAAGGGGGTTTATTTTGAACCACCTGAAATTAAAAAAGAAAAGCCTGGAAAGTAAATTCTTTGAACTGACTGATAATACTGAAGCTGGCAACTGATATGGCCAGCGGATATGAATTAGTGGGAACATTCAAAATATATTTACCAACTACCTCACAATATTCCTCACTGAAAGTTTTTTCATGTTACAGTTGTTAAAAATAGAATGGCTTAAGGTAAAATATTATCGCACGTTCTGGATATTGTTGCTCATCTCAGTAGTAAGCATACCTGCTTTTAACTATGTCATTTATGACATGATGGACAATAGCTTTCCGAAAATAAACGGCAAAAGTTTCCTGGGTAGTCCTTTCGGATTTCCGGATGTTTGGCAAACAGTAGCCTGGAACTCCAGTTTACTTTTGCTGATCCCCGCCATACTTATCATCACCTTAACTACCAATGAATTTACCTATAAAACGCATCGCCAGAATATTATCGATGGTTGGAGCAGGAGTCAGTTCATAAACGTAAAATTATTGGAGATCCTGTTTCTATCGATTTTTATGACGCTTGTCGCTTTTGGAACCACCCTGGCTTTTGGATACGGCAATAAAGTACAGGGAACGGTTACCGTTTTCCAGGATATTCGGTTCACAGGATTTTTCTTCGTGGAAATGATCTCTTATTCATTGATAGCTTTTTTGATAAGTATGTTGATTAAAAGAGCCGGTTTGGCAATGGGTGTTTTTTTTATCTATATGATCATCGAACAATTTGTCGTTGCCATTTTAAGAAACAAGTACAGTATTGGGTGGGTTGATTATTTTCCACAGGAAGTAACAGATATGCTCATCCAGCAACCTTACGGGAGAAAACTGTTAAGCACTCCTGATAAAATGAAAAGCTGGGAGAGTCATATTCCATTATACCTGGCGGTAGCAGGCATCTATGTGGTATTGTATTGTATTCTTACAAACCTGAAATTCAGGAAAACTGATCTATAAATTAGTAGTATGAAGACATGCCTGTTTATTTTAATGATAAGTATTTGTGCTGCAGGATCATTTGCACAAAACCAAAACAGTATTATTAAAACCCAGGCTGTGAACATGGCCCACGCATTAATAAAAAAGGATTTCCCCGCTTTTCTGAAATACATGCATCCTAACATTATAGAGATGGCTGGCGGAAACGAAAGATTGCTCCAGCGAATGGATACCGTAAATACTATGGCATCTCAATTCGGTGCATCTATAAAAAAGATCGTGATCGGCAACCCTGGAAACCTTATTAATTATAAAAATCAGTTACAGGTAACTTTGCCTCAAAGTTCTGAATTGACTTCAGGTTTTGGCAGCTTTTCACTGGAGACTACGCTGATCGCTATCTCATCGGATGGCGGTAAAAACTGGCAGTTTATAGATACTTCTATTTATAATTTGAAGGAAGTAAAGAAAGCTATGCCTGACCTTAGTCCTGAGCTCAAAATACCGCCACCAGCAACCCCTAAACTTATTCCCATGCAGCAGTAATCGTGTTCCTCGCATGTCTGTTGCGGGTAGTACAAACCTTGATTATTGCGCGGGTAAATTATTTTGGGAGTTATCCTTTTTCAATAGATCTCCTAATGCGCTTTCAATAGAAGGGAAAATAAAATTGAATCCTGCCATTCGGATCTTTTCGCAGTTTACGGTTGTACTCTTTAAAACTTCCACACTCATTTCACCCAATACCATCTTTAACAAAAAAGAAGGTACATGTAATGGCACGGAGAAGTTACCCTTCTCAATCTTTGCAATTTGAATGGTGAGTTCTTTATTTGAAACAGGTTTTGGGGCAACCGCATTATAAATACCATGGACCGATTCATTTTCTAACGCAAAAAGGTATATCCTGCAGATGTCGTCAATATGTAACCAGCTTATTATTTGTTTACCGTTACCCAGGATAGCTGCAATACCGAATTTAACCGGCTTCCTGAATTCTTTAAATGCGCCACCAGCGTTACTTAACACAATACCTGTACGAATTTTTACCAGTCGTATGCCCAACTCTTTTACCGGATCTATACTTTCTTCCCAGGCCCTGCAGGTCTCGCCAAGGAAGTCTGCCGCAGCAGGCTCGGTTTCAATAAAAGTTTTAGGGTTGGGAACAACCGGGTCCGCACCGTACCAGCCAATTGCTGAAGAATTTATTACCGCTTTGATCTTATTAGGATTGTGTTTCAATGCTCTAATTAACAACTCGCTTGTTTTAGTACGACTTTCCAGGATCTCCTTTTTGCGTTTCTTTGTCCACCTTTCATCTGCCACACCAGCGCCAGCAAGGTTAATGATATAATCAGCATTACGTATGGCACTTGTATCAATAGTTTGCTTTTCTATATCCCACTGTGCATAATCAATGTTAGGTGATTTTTTCCTGTCTTTCAGGAATGCCCTTCTTGATAAAATAATTACCTGGTAACCTTTCGCGACAAGTAATGCGCTCAGCGCTTTGCCAATCAGCCCCGTGCCACCCGTAATAATTACTTTTGCCATTGATTTTTTTACTGAAGATAATGGTAATAACAATTACAGTGGGTGTTTTTGTTAGCTCGCCTCGTGGATCGAGGCCGTTCTAAAGAAGTGGCGATTATCAACTATATAAAGAAGCATAACCGTTTACAAACTTGACGGCTGGTGGGAAGTGGTAGAAAAGGTTTTACTTATCAAAGCAATTTTACTCCTATTTTTTAGGTCAAAGATTTAAGTGCCTTCTTTAACAAAAAAAAAAAATCCCTCCGGAACCAGAGGGATTGTAAGTAAATAACTACCATTAGGCTGTTTGCTAATAACCAAATTTAGTCAGGCTTTTTACCATCTAGGAACGTGTTGATGGTGCTGATCTGCGATTTGTTGTTTTCATCGGGTTTTACGGTGTAGTTGCTATAAAAGTTTTCAACGTTATTCACGGTATTATATAGCTCCAGGTTACGTCTGATATAGGCGGGCACACTATCAAACTCATTGTTGGTTTCGGCACCATTGATGTTGAATGATAAGTTACGCAGCTTTTGAATACGTTCCGAGGCCCGGCGTTTCTGATCTTCAATCTCATCGTCTATAGGAAATTCTTCTAACGGGTTTAAAATTAAACCTGGTTGCATTGACTGAGTCAGAGGCTCTTCTACCACTTCATCCTTAATAATTAGTTTCATTTCCAGGATAGGTTCTTCTTCGGCCGGCACAATCGGTTTGGGTATTGTGTCCTCTATATTGATACCTGGTAAAGGTTGCTCAGCATAAATATTCGAAGGCTTTGCAAGATAACCACCAGAGATCGCAGAAACTTGCGCGCCGGGCGTAACAGTGGATTTAACAGGCTGCGCTTTTGACGGACGATCAGATCGCTCTGGTTGAGATACGTATGTGCCGGCACTTTTATACGGCGACAGTTCAGCAACTTGTTTTGGAGGCATCACCACTGCAGCAGGCTTTGCTTCAACAGGGTGTGTAGACCCCAGCTCAAAAGTTTCTCTGGCCTCTTGTTTTGCCGGTTGTTCAACTTCAGTTCTTTTCACGGAAGAAACAACCGGTACTGGTCGTTCTTCAATGGCTGGCTTTTCAACCATTGTTGGTACCAGGGCCTGTTGGCTGGCAGTAAGTAGTTCCCCGTGAAATTGGGCTTCAGGTTTATTTTCAACAGGTGGAGCAGCAGGCTTTTCTTCCAGCGGCATTATCGATTGTTTAAACGAATTCCTTTCATCATCTGGAAAATTAAGCGTCATAACAATCTTCTCTTCTTTCTTCGGCTCCTGCGCTTTTTCTTCATTCTTATAAAAAGGCGTTTTATGTTGAAACCCTGTTGCGATAAGTGTGATGCCAATCTTTCTTTCCAGCGTGTTATCGTATCCAAGTCCGAGTATCACATCAGTATCCTGCCCCGCATGGCTGAGCAGGTAGTTCTGAATAACTTCTACCTCATCCATAGTAAACTCATGTTCGCCTTCTGATGAATTGATATTTATAAGTATCCATTTAGCCCCACGGATATCGTTGTCATTCAACAATGGTGAGTTAAGTGCTTCCTCAATTGCCTTCTGAGCCCGGGTGTCTCCTTCTGCAGAGGCACTACCCAGAATAGCCACACCCCCGTCGCGCATTACGGTGCACACATCGGCGAAATCCACATTAATCTGGCCGGTGCTGTTGATCACGTCAGTAATACATTTTGCAGCAGTAGCCAAAACATTATCGGCTTTTGCAAATGCATCTTTCATTTTCAGGTTGCCGAACTGGTGGCGCAATTTATCGTTGCTTATCACCAGTAAAGTATCAACATACTGTTTTAGTTGTTCTATCCCTTCTTCCGCTTGCTGCTGGCGTTTTTTGCCTTCGTAAGCAAAAGGAGTGGTTACAATTCCTACCGTAAGAATGCCAAGATCTTTACAGATCTTAGAAATAATTGGTGCACCTCCCGTGCCGGTTCCTCCACCCATACCCGCCGTAATGAATGCCATCTTGGTATTAACTTCCAGGATGCGTTTAATCTCATCAAGGCTTTCCTCGGTGGCCTGTTTTCCTATTTCAGGATTTGCACCAGCACCCAAACCTTGCGTAAGATTAGGACCAAGTTGAACTTTGTTGGGCACATTACTTTGTGCAATGGCCTGGGCATCTGTATTACAAATAATAAAGTTTACATTATCAATGTTCTGACTAAACATGTGATTTACTGCATTGCTGCCACCCCCGCCAACACCTATCACTTTAAGTATAGATGATTTTTCTTTTGGTAGATCAAAATGAATCATATTTCTAAATTTGTTATCCCATTATTGCGCCAGAATTTTCGCTTTCATGAGACAGATTTAATGAATGGGTTAGTATTATTAAGCGTTGCGTTTTACAAATGCTGATCTTCTTCTTCTTTGAACATGTCAATTATGCTGTCTTTAAATTTGCCCCAGAAATCTTTAAGTCCCTTACGGTTTTTTATCTTCTCCGCGCTTACTGATCCTTCTAGCTTTACCGGGTCTACAGGCTCTTCTGCCTGTTTAAGGTTCTCAGGCACTTCCACTTTCCTGAAGTTGCTTTCAAACTGTTTTCTATGGTGCTCGTAATCACTATAACCTTTAAGTATCAATCCAACGCAGGTTGAATAAGTAGGCTTGGCGAGTTCCTCAATATGTCCACCCGCCAGGTGTTCATTAGGAAAACCAATACGTGCATTAAGCGTTGTTACATATTCAGTAAGCTGGATCAGGTGCTTTAATTGCGAGCCCCCACCCGTGAGTACAATACCTCCATTTAACATGCGGTTATCGAGCCCCACCTGTTTCAAGTGAAATGAAACAAAATCCATGATCTCGCTCATACGGGCCTGGATGATATTTGCAAGGTTTTTTACACTGATCTCTTTAGCAGGCATGCCACGCAAGCCGGGAATAGTGATCCAGGCGTTGGCATTTGCTTCATTTACAAGCGCCGAGCCAAACTGCACTTTCATCTGTTCCGCCTGTGTTTTTAATACACCCAGTCCGGTTTTAATATCATTTGTGATGTTCTCACCGCCAAAAGGTATCACAGCGGTATGCTTAAGAATGCCTTCATAGAACACTGCAAGGTCCGTGGTGCCACCGCCAATATCAACAATAGCAACGCCTGCTTCCATATCTTCACTGCCCATTACTGCGCTTGCTGAAGCTAGCGGTTGCAGTACCATATCCTTGGTGCTTAGGCCACTCTTTTCAACGGCCCGATTTATATTTCGAATAGCATTCTTGTCACCAGTGATAATATGAAAATTAGCACCCACTTTTACACCACCATATCCTATCGGGTTAGGTATGTTCTGGAAATTATCTACCGTAAATTCCTGCGGTATCACATCAATGATTTGGTCACCTGCCGGGATATAAGTTTTATACTGGTCAGCAATTAACTGGTCTATTTCACGTTGCGTGATCTCTTCGTTATTGTCGTGACGCACAATGTCACCCCTTGTTTGCAAGCTTTTAATATGATGACCGGCAATGCCTACATACACTTCACTAATCTCAAGGTTAGGATTAGAAGAATAACAATTATCAAGCGCGACACGTATGGCTTTAATGGTTTCATCTATATTCAACACCTGCCCGTGTTTAACCCCGTTAGAGTTTGCCCGGCCAAACCCCAGAATTTCCAGTTTCCCAAATTCATTTTTACGGCCGGCTATTGCAGCTATTTTCGTAGTGCCGATATCGAGTCCCACGATAATAGGTTGTTCGCTGTTCATAGTTTCTAGTTTATATATTGTTGAGATATCTTCCTGCTAAACTGGTAAAAAATTATTACCGGATGTTACAGGAAATTCATTTTAATTTATCATTAACTAATTTCTTCATTACCGCCTTCGGCTGTTGGTGATCATCTGTTTTTTCTAAAGACTCTTTTTTTATTGACTTGCTCTTCATAACCTCCTTATCCTTAACAACAGGCTTATAATTTGCAGGAGCTGACTTTATTATTTTGTTGTTATCCTTGAACGTCTTTCTCCTGATTTCATTTCCCGAATCCACCCTTATTAAAGGCGCTATTGAATCTTTTGCCAGCATTGGTTTAGATTCTGCAGGTACATACACTGAATCATCAGAGATCATTCTTGCTTCTTCGATCATCTTTTGAATATTCTTCAATGCCTGAACGGAATCGACTTTTGTTACTGTCCCTTTCTTTGTGCCGATAACCTGCCTGTCGTACTGCACAGAAACCCGGCTGTATTTATCCAAGCCTACTTTACCAAGTACATCTTTATAGAAAATAAATAGTCTTCTGAATTTATTTTCATAGTTATTTCCATCGCCGAATTGAATGATATGATTACCCACCGTTGGTATCATTTCGAAATTCTTATCAGGTGTTATATCAACCTGGGCAATCTGTGCCATCCAAAATTTATCACCCAGGATATAACCAGATAGCTTTCTGATTTGACGGGTCAATATGCTGTCAGTTGCTTTTGACAGTTTTGACTCATTGGGAAATCCCGTAAACACCGGCAGCTTCACATTCATTTTGTCATTCAGTGGCATTTTGCTGCCGCTGCTATCCACATAAAACGAGTAGCCGTTACTGTTAAATATCCGTGCTACAGGTTCCTTTTCAATTATATTGATATGAAGCACCAGGTTATTGTCAAAATAAAGCTCTGCATCTTTTACCCACACATTTTGTTCCAGCACCGTTTCAAGCTTGCGCAAGTCAAAACTGGTGACAGCGCTACCCGCGGGGTTCCGTCTGCCCTCGCCGGCTACAATTTTTAAGATGTCGGTCTTATCCAGGAAAAAGATGTCCCGGGCACCTAGTATTTCAATATCTATGCCTTTAGATGTTTTGTGATCCTTTATATTGTTGGCAGCTCCCAGCAGAACCAATACGGATGCACATAAACATACCCATAAGGCAAACAGCGAAATCCGTAATATCTTTTTCTTCAGGCTCATTAAATGAATTATGTTCTGCTTTTTTTTAAATTTTATTAATGATTTCCGCAATGGGTTTTACAAGTCCATCAATGTCTCCTGCACCGGCGGTGATAAATACTTCACCAAATTCTTTATCCAGGTTGGGCATAAAAGTTTCGCTCATATATTTCAATACCTCTTCTTTCGACATCAGCTTTTTGTGTCGGTTGTCCATCCTGTCAAGTATCATTCTTGATGTAACCCCTTCTATAGGCAGTTCCCTTGCAGGATATATCGGTAACAGGATTACAGAATCAGCAAGATCAAGGCTTGTTGCAAATTCTTTTGCCATATCCCTCGTTCTGCTGAAAAGATGCGGTTGAAATACTATTGTGCATTTCTTGCCAGGGAACAAAGCCTTTGCTCCTGTAAGCAATGCCTTTAGTTCTTCAGGGTGGTGTGCATAGTCGTCAATGAACACTACCTGCTCGTTCTTTATGATATATTCGAACCTTCGTTTTACTCCTTTAAAGTCTTCAACCGCAGCCCTGATCTTTTCATTTTCTATCCCGATCTGGGAGGCAACAGTCATTGCGGCAAGAGCATTTTCTATATTGTACATGCCGCCCATATTCAATGTTACCTGGTCTATCATATTGTCCTTCATCATTACATCGAAAGTATAACTGCCATTTTTTATTTGTATGTTGGCAGCATATACATCGGCCGCTTCATTTTGCAGGCTGTAGGTAAGGTTTATATCCGCAACCAGTTTCCTCCTGCGCCTCAAACCAAACTTGCACAATAACATACCACCCGGTTTTACCTTTTGGCTGAAGTCTATAAATGCCTGCTGTAAAGCATCTTCAGTTCCGTAGATATCCAGGTGATCGGCATCCATAGAACTTATTATGGCGATATCAGGATGTAACCGCAGGAAACTGCGGTCATATTCATCTGCCTCAATTACCGAAACATTGCGTTGGCTACTCCAGAAATTTGTATTGTAGTTTGTTGAAATACCACCGAGGAAGGCATTGCAACCATACTCACTATGACGCAGGATATGAGCGATCATTGTGCTTATAGTAGTTTTGCCATGGGTACCTGCCACACAAATATTAAATGAGCCGCTGCTGATTATACCAAGTACTTCACTTCGTTTCATAACAGGGGTACCTTGCTGCCTGTAATATTCCAGCTCAATATTCCCTTCTGCAATAGCGGGTGTATAGATCACCAGTTGCACATCTTTCGGTATCAGCTCAACATTCTCTTCATAATGAACAGCGATACCTGCTTCTTCCAGTGCTCTTGTTAATGCTGTGCTGGTTTTATCATAACCACCTACCTCGGCCTTCCTGAAGCTGAAATAACGGGCCAGGGCACTCATGCCGATGCCTCCAATGCCAATGAAGTAAACTTTTTTTATGTCATCAAGCTGTATCAAAATATTCAGTTAAATTTTTATCGAGTTATTTCCCGGATCAAACCAAGCCTAACCCGGAATTTCATTTAAAGATTTTAAAATTTCATTGGCGACCCTTAAATCAGCATCCCTGAACGCCAGCTTACTGATATTGGCCTTTAATACTGCCTGTTTTTCTTCATCTTGTGCCAGCGCAATGATGGTATCTACCAGCTTTTCGCCAGCCTTGCTGTCGGGTATTACCAGCGCACCATCCCTGGACACCAGGGCATGAGCATTCACTGACTGGTGATCTTCCGCTGCAAAAGGATAAGGAACAAATACCACCGGTTTTACAACCACACACAATTCAGCAATGGCCATTGCCCCTGCACGCGATATCACAACATCCGCGGCCGCATACGCGTATTCCATGTCTTTTATAAATTCATCTACCCATATATTGGGTTTTCCTGCTGCTGCCAGCTTACCCTGTTCTTTAAACGGTTTACCTGTTTGCCATATAAGCTGCAATCCATTATTTTCAAATTCATCAATGTGACTTGCAATGGCTTCATTAATGCTACGGGCGCCAAGGCTACCGCCAACAGACAAAACTGTTTTGCGTTCAGGGTCCAGGTTAAAGAAATTCACCGCGTTATCACGTGTTATTGTTGATTGCAGGATGGCAGAGCGCACAGGGTTACCCGTTAGCACAATTTTTTCCTTTGGAAAATACAATTCCATTCCTTCAGTTGCTACAAATACTTTTGTTGCCTTCCTGCCCAGTATCTTGTTTGATTTGCCGGGAAAAGAGTTGGATTCGTGAATGAAAGTGGGTATGCCCCATTGTTGCGCATAACGCACCATCGGGTATGTAGAGTAACCACCAACGCCAACAACGGCGTCGGGTTTAAATTCCCGCAAAATTTTCTTCACCTGGTAAAAACTCTTTATAATCTTATAAGGCAGGCTTACGTTTCTTATTAGAGAATTCCTGTTAAATCCAGATATATCCAACCCTATGATCTCGTAGCCTTGCTGGGGAACTTTTTCCATTTCCATTTTTCCTTTTGCACCCACAAAAAGTATCTCAATGCCAGGTTGCAGCTTTTGCAATGCATTAGCAATTGCAATCGCGGGAAATATATGCCCGCCAGTACCGCCACCCACCATTATTACTTTTTTATTCATTGTGTCGAATTCATATTTACAGATCAACTGAGATTAATAATACTTTTAATGTCCTTTAGTCATTAGCTAATTCCTGCTTTATATTTTTCTTGACTTGTTTAGTCATTGGCCTTCCGATGGTGTTGCCGGGTCACCTGCTTTAACGCCAATTGCTTGAGCAGCCCCTTCCAACTGCTCCACGTTTCTTGCAACACTTAAAATGATGCCTATACTTAAACAGGTAAAAAGAAACGAGCTTCCACCCATGCTTATCAACGGAAGTGTTACGCCGGTTACAGGAAAGAGGTTGACGTTCACCGCCATGTTCGTCATCGCCTGGATCACCAGCGTGAAACTCAATCCTAAAGCCAGGAATGCGCCAAAAGCATACGGACATTTTCGGAAGATCCTAATACTCCTGAGTAAAAAAATGAGGTAAATCACCAATATAAATGCTCCGCCCATCAATCCATACTCTTCAATGATTATGGCAAAAATGAAATCCGAATATGGATGAGGAAGAAAATTTCGTTGTTCGCTGTTACCAGGCCCGAGGCCTACCCAACCACCTTTTGCTATTGCAATCTTAGCCTGGTTCACCTGGTAGTTATCTTCGTTGTCAACATCTTTTCCTCCATACATAAAAGTTTCTACCCTGTTTACCCAGGTGCTGACCCTACCGAAAAGATCTGAACGCGATTCGATTTTTGACTGTTCTCCACCATTTGTTTTGTGCTGGTAAACCGCAGTTGATACCAGTAACATGATCGGTATCATAGCTATGGCCAAAACCAGCAGCAGGTGGCGGGTATTGATCCTGCCAATGAAAAGTAACAACAAGCTGGTTGCACCAATGAGCAAAGCCGTTGACAGGTTTGCGGGAGCGATGAGGATGCAGACAATTGCCACTGGGATTATTACCGGGAGAAAACCTTTTTGAAAATCTTTTATCACGTGTTGCCTCTTGCTCAGTAACCGGCTCAGGTACATAATCAAGGCGAGACGTGCAAGGTCGGATGTTTGAAAAGTTAAACGTACTATTGGTAGCCTTATCCACCTGCTGCCTTCGTTCAGCCTAACACCGAAAAATAAAGTATATATTAATAAAGGGATTACAATCAAAAACAAAATTAATGACAGGCGAGAATAAATAGTGTAATTCACACGGTGCGCAAAATATATCACCGCAATACCTACGGCTATGAAGGCTACCTGTTTGAAAAGATAAGACTCTGTACTCTTGCTCATCCTATAGGCAAGCGTACCGGTTGAACTGTACACGACAAGCAGTGACGCCATTGCAAGCACCACTACTATGGACCATATTACTTTGTCCCCTTTTGTTCTATATAAAAGTTTATCCATTATTATGTGAGGAAAAGTGAACCCCGGTTTTAGTTGTACAAGCAACACTGCTTTTCAACAACCCGGTGCACCTTTCCTTAAGTTAAAGATCCAACACTGCTGCTTTAAACTGTTTACCACGATCTTCATAGTTCCGGAATAAGTCAAAGCTTGCACAAGCCGGGCTCAGCAAAACGATATCTCCTTTTTGAGCAAGATCAAATGCAGCTTGTACGGCCTCCAATGCGCTTTTTGTGTCGATGATATTGTCAACAACATTGTCAAATGCATCATGTATCTGCCTGTTGTCAAGCCCCATGCATACGATGACTTTCACTTTTTCCTTAACCAGCTGCAGGAGCTCGGTATAATCATTACCCTTGTCAATGCCGCCAAGAATAAGGATAGTTGGCTTTTCCATATTCTCCAACGCATACCAGGTTGAATTCACATTAGTAGCCTTACTATCATTCATAAATTCAACTCCCCTGACAGTGGTTACATATTCCATCCTGTGTTCCAGTGATTCAAAAGACTGTATAGCCTCACGAATTTTATCTTTGCGCAATCCAAGCGTAGATGATGTGATACCTGCAGCCATGGTGTTATACTGGTTATGTTTCCCCCTCAATGCAAAATCATAAATGCTCATGGTAACTGATTCGTCGTCAACTCTTACTGTCATCTTTTCGTCTTTGATAAAAGCTCCCTGTTTAAGTTCTTCTCGCATAGTAAATGGTAATAGGTTAGATTTAATAGAATTCCTGTCTAAAAATTTCATTGTAACCGGGTCATCAGCAGAGTAAATAAAATGATCTGATGATGTTTGATTCATTGTGATACGGAACTTACTTTTTATATAATTCTCAAAATTGTATTCATACCTGTCCAGGTGATCTTCGGTGATGTTTGTCAGTATACCCACATTTGCACGGAAGGTTTTAATATCATCAAGTTGAAAACTGCTGATCTCCACGATATAAAGCTCCCTGGGATCCTGCGCCACCTGCCTGGCGAAAGAATATCCGATATTTCCTACCATTGCACAATCCAAACCCGCGTGTTTGCAGATATGATATATCAGTGAAGTAGTCGTTGTCTTACCATTACTTCCTGTTATACCTACGATCCTGCTGTTGCCTTTATACCTGTATGCCAGTTCAATCTCACTAATGATCTCTATTCCTGCTGATCTTATCTTTTTTACCAGCTCACTTTTTTCGGGAATACCCGGACTCTTCATCACTTCATCTGCGTTTAAAATCTTCTCTTCCGTATGTACCGACTCTTCAAAGGGTATTTTCTGTTCCGTAAGCTCCTGTTTGTAATTATCCTTTATCAAAGCTCCGTCTGAAACAAAAACATCATATCCTTGTTTTTTTCCAAGAATAGCAGCTCCAACCCCGCTCTCGCCTGCGCCTAATATTACCAGTCGTTTACTCATTATTAGTGTTCAGTGAATCCTTAGAGATACCCGTTCGATTCATTGGAACTTTAGTTTTGTTATAAATACGGATTTCGGTTTTTCAAAAGCATAGGTTAGTAAAATCCAAATTGTACTTGTGTACTTTTATATCCTGGTTTTCCATTTACCATTTAACGTCACCTAATTTTTAAAGTAACGATCGCAAAGACCACACATAAAATCGTTGCAATCCAAAACCTTACCGCGATCTTACTTTCATGATAGCCCAATTTCTGATAATGATGATGTAAAGGGCTCATCAAAAATATCCGTTTCCCCTCGCCATACTTTCGCCTGGTGTATTTGAAATAGCTAACCTGGAGCATCACGCTAACCAGTTCTACCAGGAATACGCCACAGAAAATAGGTATCAATAATTCTTTCCTAATGATAATGGCCAGTGATGCTATAACACCACCAAGCATCAGACTTCCCGTATCTCCCATAAACACCTGTGCCGGGAAGGAATTGTACCATAAAAAACCTACGCAGGCCCCAATTAAGGCACCGATATAGATGGATAGTTCTCCGAGGTTTGGTATGTACATGATGTTCAGGTAATCAGCAAACCTGATATTACCGCTGGCATAGGCAAAAATGCCAAGGCATGCCCCGATAATGGCGCTCACCCCCGTCGCAAGGCCATCAAGACCATCAGTGATATTCGCACCATTTGACACCGCTGTTACAATGAATATTACAACCAAAATGTATAATACCCATGTGTATTCCCGTAATCCTGCCGGCAATAATGTTGAATAATTAAATTCATGATTTTTTACAAATGGTATTGTTGTAATTGGTTTATTAGCTTCAACAAACCATCTTTCTTTTGCATCCAGCTTCACGATTTTCAAACCTGTAGTATCAAGGGGTTTTGTAGTGCCGGTATACTCACGCCATGTTTTTGCATTGCTGTTAAAATATAAAGTTGCACCTACACATACCCCTAACACTACCTGCCCTAATATCTTAAACCATCCTGCAAGCCCATCCTTGTCACCCTTTTTATAGGCGATGCCTTGCTCTAGTGCTATCCGTTTTGCCCGCAGCTTTAGGTAGTCATCGATAAAGCCGATCATACCCAGCCATATTGTACTGAAGATCATTAATCTTACATAGACTTTACTAAGATTTGCGAGTAATAAAGTGGGGATGAGTATAGCAAGAATTATAATGATGCCACCCATGGTAGGTGTCCCCTTTTTCTGTGCTTCGCCAGCAAGCCCCAGATCCCGAACCGTTTCGCCAATCAATTTACCTCTCAGGATATTAATCAGTCTTTTACCATATACAGTTGTAATAAAGAGGCTCAATAAAACGGCCAGCAACACCCGAAATGTTATGAATTGGAACAAAGCTCCGCCAGGGACCTTTAGTCCTATACTTTTAAACCATTCAAATAAATGATATAGCATGGCGGTTATTGGTTAATGTTAGAGAGCTGTCAGCCGTAAGCCGTCAGCTATCAGCTATCAGCCTCTTGTGTACTGACTTGCCTTTTAATTTATTACTTTATACTTTAATGATACCCCATACCCACACCCATACCTCATACCTCATACCTCCCACCTCACTTGTCCAGCAGTTCAAACATTTCCATCAGTACTTCTTTGTCATCAAAATGATGTTTAACTCCTTTGATCTCCTGGTATTTCTCATGGCCCTTACCTGCGATCAGTACTATGTCTGATGATTTTGAAAGGGTAAGCGCTGTTTTAATGGCTTCCTTCCGATCTGGTATTGATATAAATTTTCTTTTAAAAGCGGTCTTCAGCCCCACCTGCATATCTTCCAGGATTTGCAGTGGATCTTCATTCCTGGGGTTATCAGAAGTAAAGATTACGGAGTCGCTGTGCTCACAGGCTACATCTGCCATTAACGGCCTTTTCTCCTTGTCGCGGTCACCACCGCAGCCTACAACTGTTATGATCCGCTCGTCACCTTTTCTCAATTTCTTGATGGTTCCTAAAACATTAAAAAGTGCGTCAGGAGTATGTGCATAATCTACAATACCAATTACCCTTTGTTTTGCCGAGACGAGGTAGTCAAATCTTCCCTCGGCGCCCGTTAAAATGCTCAGGCATCTTAATATTTCTTGCTTCTCTTCTCCAAGACAAATAGCCGCACCATAAACAGCAAGAATATTATAGGCGTTAAATTCTCCAATCATTCTAAAATGCACTTCCAGGTCGTTTACAGTCAGCACAAGGCCGGTAAGCAAATTCTCAAGGATCTTTCCTTTGAAATCCGCCATTGCTTTCAGGCTGTAAGTGTATTTTCTTGCGGAAGTATTTTGCAGCATTACCATTCCTCTTTTATCATCGAGATTGGTAATAGCAAATGCTGCAGATGGAAGATTATCAAAGAACCTTTTCTTTACCCGGATATATTCATCAAAAAATTTGTGATAATCAAGGTGATCATGGGTAATATTGCTAAACAAGCCACCTGAAAATTGAAGCCCCTCTATCCTGTGTTGGTGTATTGCATGCGAGCTTACTTCCATAAACACATGGGTACACCCCGCATCTACCATCTTTTTCAGCAGCGCACTCAGGGTGATGGCATCAGGAGTTGTGTGTGTTGCCGGAACAACTATGTCTCCAATAAGATTTTCAACCGTGCTAAGCAAACCGCAGTTATATCCTAACGCGGTAAACAATTTATATAGCAGTGTGGCAATGGTCGTTTTTCCATTTGTTCCTGTAACGCCTACTAACCTGAACTTTTGAGATGGCTGTCCATAAAAATTATTTGCTATGTAACCAGCCGCGGCAGCGCTGTTAGCCACTTCGATATAGGTAACACCTTCATTTAAAACCGAAGGCAGTTCCTCGCAGATAATCACTGTGGCGCCATTTGTCAATGCTACAGAAATGAATTTGTGCCCATCTGTTGCCACACCCTTAACAGCAATAAAGGCGGACCCCTGGCTTACCTGACGTGAATCTATTTGCAGGTCGTTTACAGGCACTGCAGTATTGCCGTGCACTGCGCGGATGCTCACCTTGTATAATATGTCTGCTAGTACCATCATTTTTCTTATACCATCCTGGTAAGGAAATATCTTTAATTCAGGTCAATTACTATTGGCTGATTCTTCACAACTACAGTTCCTGGGGCAATAGATTGCGCAACTACCTTCCCTTTGCCCTTAGTGCTCACCCTTACTTCCATATTCTCTAAAAGATATAATGCATCTTTTAACCCCATTCCTTTTACATTAGGAATGGTTTTTTTATTAATCGGCCTGCTGTTGACTACAGGAACATAATCTGTTGAATACATGTTGCTAAAGCTGCTGTTAGAAGTCGAATCCTTAAATCCAATCTTCATGGTCTGCAAAACATATTTCAAATCTTTTGTATCAGCCGTATAGTAAAAGCCGGTACTGTCCTTTTTAATAGTGGCTAACATCTCGTTGCCACCTTTTCCTGCGTTCAATGCGTTTAATTTATCAGCAATATCTTTAAATACCGGTCCGGCAACGGCTGCACCATAAAACTTACGGGCAAACGGTTTGTTTTTAATAACCACGATGCATGAATATAACGGGCGATCTGCCGGAAAGTATCCCGCAAAAGACGATTGGTAAATGCGATCCGCATAACCATGACGTCCATTTGCCACCAGTGCCGTTCCTGTTTTTCCTGCAATAGCATAAAAAGGATTTAAAAGCCCTCTACCTGTGCCTGCTGTGACAACTCCTTCGAGGCAGGCCTTCAATTGTTTTAGCGTCTCTTCGCTGCAGATTGACTCCTCTAATACTTCAGGTTCTGTTTCCTTTATGGTTAGTCCATTTTTCTGAATCGCATTAACAAGGTATGGTTTCATCATTTTGCCGTTGTTTGCGACAGCATTGTACAACATCAGTGTTTGCATGGGACTGATCAGCACTTCATATCCAAAAGCCATCCAGGGCAACGTGGTTGCGCTCCATGTTTTTGATTTTGGATTTTTAATGATAGGGTTTGTTTCACCCACAAGCCCTACTCCGGAATGCTGATCGAGGTGCAGTCTTTTTAAATGATCTATAAACTGGTAAGGGTTTTTTGCGTAAAACTTCATCGCCAGTTTAGCCATACCTACGTTAGAGCTATGTTCAAAAGCCTCCTGCACCGTTACTTCATCTAAACCGTGGGTTTCACTATCATATACTGTCCTTCTGCCTACATTCCATTTTCCACCTTCCAGATCAACCATATTATCCAGCGTAACATATTTGTCTTCTAGCACAGCCAAAAGTGTTGCCAGTTTAAAAGTAGATCCGGGCTCAGACGCACGGATCGCATAATTCAGGTCTTCCCAATAAACGCCTGTTGATCTTTTCCCAAGGTTTGCGATAGCTTTTATTTTACCTGTAGCCACTTCCATCACAATACAGGTTCCATGGTCACACTCATTCTCCTGCATCATTTTTAATAATGCGTTTTCGGCGATGTCCTGAACATTAACGTCCAGCGTGGTTAAAATGTCTTTTCCATTTTCAGGGTCTATGTCATAGCCTTCAACTGGAACTCCTACTCCCCCGGCGATAAAGCGTACCAGCTTACTTCCGCTTTCGCCCTTCAACAAAGAATCATAGGTTCTTTCAATTCCCACGTTTTGTGAATTTGTCCTTGATAACCCAATAGTCCTGTTAGCTAACAATCCGAAAGGATTCAGTCGTTTGCTTCTTACTTCAGCGATAAAACCGCTTTTATTTCTGCCAAGGTTCACCAACGGGAATGTTCTTAATGTTTTGTATTGATCGAATGAAATATTCTTTTTAAGAAGATAATACCTGTCCTTATTCTTAAATCCTTTTTGCAATTGTTTCTTGTAAGCCGCGGAAGGTTGATCTTTAAATAGAACAGACAACGACATTGATAGTGAGTCAACATTTTCTTTGAAGCGTCGACCCTTTTTCTCAAGCAAGCCATCAGCGCCAAAGTCGATGTATATATCGAAATAAGGAATTGATGTACTCAACATGCTGCCATCTTCGCTATAAATGGTACCACGATCAGCGGCCATTTCAATAAACTTCTGATGCAGGCTATCACTCTTGCTGCGCCAGTAATTTCCTTCAAACTGCTGGATATAAACCGCCCTTCCAAGTATCATAACGCTGATGAACACTATGCCGATGAAGCTTAGGTAAACTCTCCACAATATGTCACGCTTTACTTCCAATTACTTGTTTTGATTATTATACAGTTAACTGCCTACAAAAAATTACTACTGTGCTACATTGATTCGCAATGGATGTACCTGTTGGGGTTATAAATTACTTCCTGCTTATTCGTCGTATTATTCCTGGTGGTTGATCAATGTTATATCCTAAATCGGTTTTGCATCGGTGTTACAACCCTTGCGTTTGTGACCACTAATTTCTGTTCTGCCTGCCTTCCCCTTTTATCGAATCATTCAACACGTATGGAGGTTCTGTTAGTTCCTTCAAACCTAAAGGGGCTACAGCTTTTGCAAGTTCACTTTGTTTGCTGCGCAACATCACTTCACTTTTAATCGACTTGTATTCATATTGAAGTTCCTTCAGTTCCTTGCTGGTTTTATTAATATTTTTTATCGTGGTATCAGAGTAATGGCCATTAAAAATGTATAAGATTGCTAGTGCAGCAAGGAAAAGGAAGAATGGAACGTTTTTAACGATCCACTGGTAATTAAACCAGCGCCGCCATTTAAATTTGCTTTCCGTCTTTTTCTTCCCTTCAGACATTTGATAAAACTTTTTAATCAGCACTACCAGGTTAATCCATTGTAGCCACCTGGACCTAATTTTTTTCCGCTACTCTTAACTTAGCACTCCGTGATCTTGGATTTAATTGCTGTTCCTCACGGGAAGGGATAATCGGTTTCCTGGTAATGATTTTAAAAGCGGCCGATTTCTGTGCTTCCTGTTCGAACGGATTTTCATCTTCCTCATTAAAGTCACCCTTTTTTAAAAAATTCTTAACGATCCTATCTTCCAGTGAATGAAAGGTGAGGATGGCCACCCGACCACCAGGTTTTAACACGGCTGGCACTTGCTGCAGCATTTCCCTGAGTGCACCAAGCTCGTCATTCACTTCTATTCGTAAAGCCTGGAAAACCTGTGCGAAATATTTATTAGGATTTCCTTTTACCACGATACTTACCGCCGTTTTAAAGTTGTTAATGGTTTTAAGTGATGTGGTTCTTCTGATATTTGCAATGGTTCTGGCCAGCGTTTTGGCATTGGTAACTTCGCCGTACTGTTCAAAAATTTTGTGTAGTTTCTCCTCTGTGTAGTTGTTTACTACATCGTAAGCTTTTAATGCCTGGCGGTTATTCATGCGCATGTCGAGCGCTGCATCAAATCGTATGGAAAACCCTCTTGCTGCTTCATCAAACTGGTGACTGGAAACACCCAGGTCAGCCATTATGCCATCCACCTGCATAACTTTGTGTAATTTCAGAAAACGCTGCAAGTGCCTGAAGTTGTGTGGAATGAAAATCACTCTTTCATCTTCCCGCAAATTTTTCCTGGCATCTTCGTCCTGATCAAAAACAAACAGTTTGCCTTCATGGTCCAGGTGTTTTAGCAATTCGCCTGAATGCCCTCCGCCACCGAAAGTACAGTCAACATAAATTCCACCCGGCTTCACGGCAAGAGCGCTGATAACTTCAGGTAGTAATATGGGA
>JBBPYM010000019.1:0-2474 GCA_038199905.1 Chitinophagales bacterium
GCTGAATTATTTTCTAAAACTTATCCGCAATATGTCAAAGAACAAGACTCTAATCAATTGAACCTATTCGATTTATAACAAGACGCTAGTGATAAAGTATATGAAATCTAATTCTACTGCTCTGAGAACGTTAAGGCGTTTATCAAGTTACTTCACTAATAGAGAAGCTGCTCCAAAAAAAGTGATCAACATTTTCCTTGTTCTCCAGCTATCGTGTATAATTACTTTTGCCCAGGTTCAAATTAATGGAGAGGTTAAGGATGCAAAAGGAGCAGTACTACCGGGTGTAAGTGTGAATATCAAAAGAACCAGAGTAGGCACTACAACCAACCAGGAGGGCAAATATTCGATCGGTACCCGCGGGCAGGGAGTGCTGGTTTTCACTATCATTGGTTATATAACGCAGGAGATAAACCTGGATGGCAAAACCACGATTAATGTAGTTCTTGACTCGGCAATCACTTCAATGGATGAAGTAACCGTCGTGGGATATGGCACTCAGAAGAAAACAAGTCTTACAAGTGCCGTAGTTGATATTAAAGGTGAAGATCTGAATAAACGTTCTGTTGCAAATGCTCAACAGGCTTTGCAGGGACTTGCTCCGGGAGTAACGGTTATGGACAAGGGCGGATATCCCGGGGTGTCAGATGTATCGATAAGGGTAAGAGGAATTACCACCTTGAGCGGGAACGACCCATTGGTTATTGTTGACGGTATTGAGCAGCCCCTGAGAGATATTAATCCGGCTGATATAGAAAGTATCGCAGTACTTAAAGATGCAGCCTCTACCGCAATATATGGATCAAGGGCCGCTAATGGAGTGGTACTGGTTACCACGAAAAGAGCAAAATCAGGTAAAGTAGCAGTAAACCTGAATAGCTATTATGCTATACAGAAAGTTATCTACAATCCGAAGCAAATGGGAATGAAGGATTACATGGTCATGCAGAATGTTGCTTATGCAAATGCAGGTGCTCCCGCCCCTTTCCCGGATTCCCTTATTGATGTATGGGTTAATTCTACTGACAGGATAAAATATCCATTAGTTAACGACTGGATCAATGTAATGTTTAGTAAGGCACCACAGCAAAATCACACCTTGAACATTTCGGGGGGTACTGATAGAATGAAAAGTTTATTGTCGTTAAATTTTTTCGACCAGGATGGGGTCATTCCTAATGCTCATTCCAGGCAACCCGGCATTCGCTTTAATACAGACTTTAAAGTTTCACAGAAAATCACTTTATCAGGCGACTTCAATTACCGCTTAAAAGACTATCATCAACCAACATACGCAGAAAACTCGATAAAGTATATGTGGGCCAGCTCTAACCTTGCGGTTCCGCGTTATCCGGATGGTACTTATGGCCTTAGCTCAGATGGTATCAGCCCATTGGTTCAGGCTGAACTAAGAGGACTATCCTATTTCAAAAATAATTTTGGCGTCGCTAACCTGAAAGCAGATATAGAGATTTTGAAAGGACTTAAGTTTCAAACTCAATATGGACTTACCCTCAACGGGTTGAGCCAGAAAATATTCTCAAATGCCTACACGATCCGCGATTATTATGATCCTGCAATAATCAGGCAACAGGTAACAACCAACTCACTCACTGAAATCCGTGATTACTCGCAGCAGTCAACATGGAACAATCTGCTCACTTATGAAATCTCAGCCGGGAAACATTCGTTTAAAGCGCTGGCAGGTTATTCTCAAGTGGCTTATAAATTTAATTACCTGTCTGCTACCCGTAAGGATTTTTATAATAATGATGTTCAATCTTTATCTCAGGGCTCGCTTGCGTCAAGAGACAACACGGGTTATGAGTCTGCATGGGGCCTACGCTCTTATTTTGGCCGCTTTAATTACAATTATGCAGAAAAATATTTTGTTGAACTGAATGGCCGTTATGATGGGTCTTCACGGTTTACAGGAAAGGACCGGTATAGTTTCTTTCCCTCTGTTTCTGGGGCCTGGCGTATTTCCAAAGAAAATTTTTGGGATGATTTTTCAAGTGTTGTCAATGAGTTTAAGATTCGCGGATCATGGGGTAAGACAGGTAATCAAAGTGTAGGCTTGTATTCTTACCTGGAAACACTTTCGGCACTAAACTATAATTTTGGCGGACATCCGGTCCAGGGCCTTTACCAGTCAACAGATGCAAATGCTGATCTCACCTGGGAAACAACCACCCAGTCTGATATAGGCCTGGATGCTGCTTTACTGAATGGTAAACTCGGCGTCACTTTCGACTACTATAAAAAGATGACAGAGGGCATTCTCCTTTATCTTCCCATTCCCCTAACAATAGGTTTAAATGCGCCTCCTCAAAATGCAGGTAACGTGGAAAATAAAGGATGGGAACTGGGCATTTCCTTCAGATCGGCAATAAAGGATTTTCATTTCGGATTGGGGTTCAATGTTGCAAATGTTAGCAACAAAATAACCAGCCTCGCAGGCACCGGACCATACA
>JBBPYM010000020.1:0-7263 GCA_038199905.1 Chitinophagales bacterium
ACTGCCCTGATCATCATTATCCGGACATTATCTGCTATACCATCCATACCTACACCATTGTTCCTTTTTGCTCCAATAATGCCCGATACGTGTGTGCCATGAAGTGGTGTTCCAGCCATTATATCATTGTTACCATAAAAACGGTCGTTGAAATTGCTTTCATCATCTTTCACAATTTCTCCACGGTAATCTTCAGGCTCTGTGTTTGCTGATTCTTTTTTCTTTTGTTCACTTTTCACATATTCACTCAACCCTTCGATAAATTCTTTATTAGTAGTCTCCATCATGTTATTTGCTTTTAACATGTATAAGACTGCTCCTTTTGCTTTCTGTTCGTCGGCAGTGGCAGGTGCATATTTATCAAGCTCTTTGCCGGTGTATACTTCTGTACCTATTGACTTGCGAAGAACGCTATCGCCTTTCACCAGCGATTCAAGCATTCTCTGCATGATCATAACATCAATCCCGCCATCCGATGCATCCCCTTCTATCTTTGATTTTACGAGAAGCCAGGTTTTGTATTCCTCCTTTTGCTCAGGACTAAGGGTTGTAGTGTCGATGGTTTTATTTGCGTAGATTTTTTTAAGCTTGTGGTAAACCCTGGCACCTTCGTACGAATCGCTCTTCACATTCCTGCCGTCTTTTCCACCGAGGAAGTTCCATCCGTGTACATCGTCGATGTATCCATTTTTGTCGTCGTCTATGCCATTTCCAGGTATTTCATTTGGATTGGTCCAAAGTATGTCTTTGAGGTCTTCATGCAAAGTGTCAATACCGGAGTCAATTACCGCCACGATGACCGGAGTACTTTTTTTTCCTTTTAAAAATTCGTACGCTTTATCAACACTAATCCCGTAGAAACCATCTTTTTCCTTGTCAAGCATATGCCAGCCTTTGGGAAGTTCTTTTATCGAAGTGCCCTGGGCGAAGGATACCGAAACCTGGCAGAGAAGCAACAACGCAACACCCAATGCGCCCTTTAATTTATTCATATTTTTTTCAATTTATCGTTTTTTGTAATTAACCATCAAATGTCTGAATTATTTAATCCAAATCACAACCAATGATAGAAATTGTGATTAATTTACAAGGTCTTCTATAAATCAAACTTTATGCCCTGCGCCAGGGGCAGTTTGTGACTGTAATTGATGGTATTTGTCTGGCGTCTCATATAAACTTTCCATGCATCGCTACCGCTCTCACGGCCACCACCTGTGTCCTTTTCACCGCCAAAAGCGCCTCCTATCTCCGCACCGCTGGTGCCAATGTTTATGTTTGCTATACCACAATCACTACCTGCTACCGAAAGAAATGATTCAGATTCTCTCAAATTCAGTGTCATCAGCGCTGAAGATAGCCCCTGTGGCACCGCATTTTGAAACCTGATGGCTTCTTCTAACGTGCTATACTTGAGAATATACAGTATGGGTGCAAAAGTTTCATGTTGAACTATGCTGAAATAGTTTTCAACTTCTGCTATACAAGGTTTAACATAACAGCCACTTTCAAAGCTATTTCCCTCCATTATACTTCCAGTTACGATAAAATTTCCTCCCTCGGATTTACACTGAGCAATGGCATTTATGTATCCATTTACCGCGTCCTTATCGATAAGCGGTCCTACATGATTCTTTTCGTCCAGGGGATCGCCAATCTTAAGTTGTTTATAAGCATTTACCAATTTCTCCTTAAATGCGTCGTATACTTTTTCGTGAATAATCAGTCGCCTGGTGCTGGTACAGCGTTGCCCGGCCGTACCTACTGCCCCGAAAACGCATGCTGGTAAAGCAATTTCAAGGTCGGCATGCTCTGAAATGATGATGGCATTATTACCACCAAGCTCAAGGAGAGTTCTGCCCAACCTGGCACCGACGGCTGCCCCAACTGCCTTACCCATATTTGTTGAACCGGTGGCAGATACCAGCGCTATTGCAGGATCATTGCTTAACCATTGCCCTGCTTCCCTACCGCCTGTAATTACACAGCTTACTCCTTCAGGAACACCATTCTTTTTAAAAACTTCAGCAGTTATGCGCTGGCAAGCGATGGCACATAACGGTGTCTTCTCAGAGGGTTTCCAGATGCAGACATCTCCACAAACCCAGGCAAGCATTGCGTTCCAGCTCCAAACAGCCACCGGAAAATTGAATGCTGAAATAATGCCTACAACCCCAAGGGGGTGGTACTGATCATACATGCGGTGGCCGGGTCGCTCGCTGTGCAGTGTAAATCCCTGGAGCTGACGGGATAATCCTACGGCAAAATCACAGATATCGATCATTTCCTGCACCTCTCCATAGCCTTCCTGGAGGCTTTTTCCCATTTCATAGGAAACAAGTTTGCCCAGCGGCTCTTTGTTCAAGCGTAACGCTTCGCCAATCTGCCGCACGATCTCACCTCTTTTTGGGGCTGGCCAGAGCCGCCATTCCTGGAAAGCGTGTTGTGCTTTATTAACAACAGTTTTATACTCCATCTCACCCGCAGTAGCTACCGATGCAATTAATTTACCATCCACGGGGGAGTAAGAATCAATTTTATGATTGCCAAACGGCAGCCATTCCGAACCGGTGGACACTCCCGGGTTATCTTCCGAGATATTAAAGTGGGATAGGTAGTTCATGATGAGTGTTTTGTTATGGCTATCAGCTATCAGCTATCAGCTATCAGCTTTCAGCCGCAGGCCTTAAGAGCACATTTTATTCTAAAACAGTAAATGACTTGAAATGTTTTGTTGATACACCAAAGTGTGTTAATTCCTTTGCCGGCTAAAAGCCGGGAGCTGATAGCTGATAGCTGATAGCTGATAGCTGATAGCTGATAGCTGATAGCTGATAGCCCTAATATTGCTCACTATCATTCGGGAAATCTCTTCCTTTAACATCCCTGATATATTGCTGAACGGCACCATTGATCTGTTTGTTCAGGTCCAGGTACTGCCGCAAAAAACGAGGTTTAAACTCGGTATTAATGCCGAGCATGTCGTGCATTACAAGCACCTGCCCGTCACAATGTTTCCCGGCACCAATGCCTATTGTAGGTATTAAAAGGCTTTCCGAAACTTCTTTGGCTAATAAGGCGGGAATCTTCTCCAGCACAATGGCAAAACAACCGGCCTCCTGTAACAACAAGGCGTCTTTTTTTAACTTCTCTGCTTCTTCTATTTCCTTCGCCCGAACAGTATAAGTGCCAAATTTATAAATGGATTGAGGTGTTAATCCCAGGTGGCCCATCACAGGTACACCTGAGGAGAGTATACGTTTAATGGACTCGAGTATTTCTTCCCCGCCCTCTAGTTTAATGGAATGGGCACCGGTTTCCTTCATTATGCGAATGGTGGAGTTTAATGCTTCTTTTGAATTGCCCTGGTAAGAGCCAAAAGGAAGATCAACCGTTACCAGGCTCCTGTTTACACCCCTAACCACCGAAGATGCATGATAGATCATTTGTTCCAGCGTAATGGGTAAAGTAGTTTCATGACCTGCCATTACGTTGCTGGCAGAATCGCCCACCAGCATTATATCAATGCCGGCTTCATCAAAGATTTTTGCGAATGAAAAATCATAAGCCGTAATCATTGCGATCCTTTCCCCATTAATTTTCATCTTCTGCAATGTATGGGTAGTTACTTTTTTTAGTTCGTTATGAATGGACATGGCGAGCGCGGAGTTTAGAATGATTATCGTTTAGTTACCCTGGTTTAAAAAATTTATTACACTGCCATTTCACGCATCATCAACTCCTTGTAGAGGTGCTGAATCAACCCGTCTGCCAAACCGATTTTAGGAACAAAAATCTCCTCAGCTTCCGCCCATCGCATAACATTTATAAATATGAGCAACGCAGGCACTATCACATCAGCCCGGTCTTCCCGAAGGTTATATAACTTCATGCGCTGGGTTAGTGGCACACTGCTCAGGTCTTTGTGAAACCCTTTCAGCATCACGAGAGAGAGGGGTTTGCCATCTTTCTTTTTCGACATTGAAAAAACTTTATTGATATTTCCGCCTGTTCCTATTGCAATCAGGTTACGGTAAAACTTTGTTTTCCCTTTTATAAAATCCCTGAGTTGAGACCAATGTACATCGGTCACCTGGTTTTTAAGCAACCGTATAGTGCCTATGTCAAAAGATTCTTTAAAAATTATCCGGTTGTCATCAAAAAGTGTAAGTTCAGTGCTACCGCCGCCAACGTCAACGTACAGGTAGGAATGGTTCTTGTCCAGGTTCTCCGCAACATGGTTCTCATAGATAACAGAGGCTTCTTCTTCGCCGCTGATCACCTCAACCAGGATGCCTGTTTCCTCTTTGATCCTATGTAAAATTGCGGCTGCATTTACGGCATCCCGCATCGCTGAAGTGGCACAGGCTTTATAATGTTTTACGTCGTAAACCTGCAAGAGGTATTTGTATGCCTGCATCGTATGAATGATCATTTCTTCTTTCGCGGGTTTTATTTCCCGCGATTCAAAAACGTCAAAGCCTAAGCGAAGCGGCACACGTACCAGGTTCAGTTTATTAAATTCAGTAGCGGCACCGCTGTTTTTTATAACTTCAGAAATTAACAGCCTTGCTGCATTACTTCCAATGTCTATGGCTGCCAGTCTCAAAATGCTAAAATTTAAGTTATTTGAATGGGAATTTCAATGATCTGGATGTCTTTTATTTCTTGTACCTGCTTTTTCTCCTGCTGGCTTTTAGACAATAAATAGTTATAAGTGTCTATCTGCGACCTCACTTTTTTAACCTCGTCGTTTCTAATATATACATTGTTTAATTCATTGTTTAATACCCTGGCCTTTACATTATCCTGTAACTGGATGTTCAGCATATTTTTCATGATATTTTTAATGTCTTCATCAAACACAGGACAGGTTGCTTCCACACGATGATCGAGGTTGCGCACCATCCAGTCTGCCGAAGATATATAAACTTTTTCTTTGCCGTTATTGTGGAAAATGAACACTCGTGCATGCTCCAGGTACTCATCGATGATACTGATGGCGGTTATCTGTTTCTTAAATTTTTCGTTTTCTGTGAACATGCAGAAGATTCCCCGGATGATCATTTTTATTTCCACCCCTTCTTTCGCTGCTTCGTATAGTTTTTCAATTAGTTCCTCGTCAGAAAGTGAATTCATTTTAAGAAGAATGGATGCTGGCTTATCGCTTTTCGCAGCTTTGATCTCCCTGCCGATCATTTTTAGAAGTTCCCGCCGCAGGCTGGTTGGACAAGGAATTATCGTTCTGCATTCTTTTAGAAAATGAAGTCCATCTTTGGGTTTCTCCAGGAAATTGAACATCCGGTTCAAGTCCGCCATTACATCTCGGTTAGCAGTAAGTAAACAATGATCTCCGTAAAGCATGGCGGTCTTTTCATTGAGGTTGCCTGTGCTGACGAATCCGTAATTTATCGTTTGATTATTTAATCGTTTTTTTATCAGACAGATCTTTGAGTGCACCTTCATATCCGGTAACCCTATCACCACTTTAACCCCTTCATCCTCCAGCCGCTCCTTCCACTCAATATTTGCTTCTTCTTCAAAACGGGCACGTAATTCAAGCATAACGGTAACATGTTTGCCATTTCGCACAGCATTGATAAGCGCGTTTACTATTTTTGAATTTTTGGCGAGCCGGTAACAGGTTATTTTTATAGCTGTTACATTAGGATCAATAGCAGCCTCACGCAGCATATCGATTACCGGGTTAAACGAGTGATACGGAAAATGAAGCATTATATCTTTTTCCAGCACTATGTCTGTAACCCTTTTAGTATTTGCCAGCAGAGGATGTTGGAACGGCTTTTTACGCTGTCCTCGTTTTGGGAAAACACTATCCGGAAATTCTATAAAGTGCCGGTAATTATGAATACGGCCTCCCGGGATGAGGTTGTCTTTTCTTGTTAGATTCATCCGTCGCATCAGGTATTCAAGCAGCCCCGGATCAATCTCCTTATCATAAACGAATCGCACGGGTTTGCCTTTGCGTCGATTCTTGAGGCCCTTTTCAATTTTCTGAATGATGGAAGTAGCAACGTCAGTATCAATATCAAGTTCAGCATCGCGCGTAACCTTAAATATCCAGGAGTCGTATTTGTCGTAACCAAAATAAGAAAAGATGGAAGGCAGGTTATAACGAATAACATCCTCCAACAAAATAATGGCATGCTCGCCCGGTGCGGATGGCAAGATTACGAATCTTCCCAGCGTTTTACCAGGTACTTCTATAATGGCATATTTCTGCGTGTAAGCAGAATCCTGCCGTGAAAGCACCACGCCCAGGAATATAGACTTATCCCTGAGGTAGGGGAACTGCTGAATACTTTCTATCATCAATGGTATAGTGTTGGATCGTACTTCTTCTTCGAAATAGCGGATCACAAATACCTTTTGTTCCCTGTTAAGCTGTTTTTCTGTCAGGATAAAAATCTTTTCCTTTTCAAGCTCCGTAGAAATATTGTCCCAGATCCTGTTGAACTCGCTTTGTTGGCGAAGCACGATAGATTGTATCTCTTCCAGGATTTTATCCGGCGATTGCTCAAGATGCACACGAGACTTGTTGCCAAGTTCTACCATACGCTTTAAAGTGGCAACCCGCACCCGGAAAAATTCATCAAGATTATTTGAGAAAATGCCAAGAAACCTGATCCGTTCCCGCAGCGGTACGCTTTGGTCGGCGGCTTCCTGCAGTACGCGCGCATTGAAAGACAACCAGCTGATATCCCTTACAATAGTGTTCCTTTTAGTATCAATCATTTGTCTCTTTTAGTTAAATTAGCACAAGTAAATTAACTAATAAATTAATTAAATATAAGTTCACCGCGATAACGATAATTTAGCTGTTTAAATTATGAGTAGAAAATACACACCCATCAGTAGTGACTTTCACGACATGCTCGAAGAGCTGATTTTTGATAAAAAGACCTGCGAGGTGGTTTATTTTGATGAAGCGGGCAAAATAGCGAGAAAGATCAAATTAGAGCGCTTACTTATGGTTGAGGAGCAAGAATTTTTGGAAATCGAATCGGGTGAAATGATCAGACTGGATAACTTATTTAGCGTAAACGGCTCATTATCAACGCTGTACTGCTGAATCTTCCTGCCCGGATGATTATTTGAGAAATCTTCAATTTGTTTTTGATTATTTGATTGTTTTGACGACCTTTGCCGTCCAAAATTTTGACGAATCATGGCTAGAGTATGTCAGGTTACAGGTAAAAGACCCACTTCCGGAAACAGTGTTTCACATTCTAATATAAAGACCAA
>JBBPYM010000021.1:0-9758 GCA_038199905.1 Chitinophagales bacterium
TATTGTCGAAACCTTAAAAAAGGTTACGCCGGAAGAAACCCTGTTCCTGATTGCTTCCAAAACATTTACGACACAGGAAACCATGACCAATGCGCACACTGCCCGTAACTGGTTCCTGGAAGAAGCAAAGGACCCGGCTTTTGTTGCAAAACATTTTGTGGCACTATCTACCAATGAAAAAGAAGTGACAAAATTTGGGATAGATGCAGCCAATATGTTTGTATTCTGGGACTGGGTAGGTGGCCGTTATTCCTTATGGAGCGCCATCGGGTTATCCATCGCATTGACCATCGGTTATGGCAATTTCGAGCAACTGCTTAAGGGCGCCCACGACATGGATGAGCATTTTCGATCCACTCCATTCGATAAAAACATGCCTGTGCTGATGGCGCTGGTAGGTTTATGGTACACGAACTTTTATGGTTCCCAAAGTGAAGCTATACTGCCCTATGATCAATATATGCATCGTTTTCCCGCCTATTTTCAGCAGGGAAATATGGAAAGCAACGGTAAAAGCACCGACAGAAACGGTGTCGGGGTGACTTATTCAACCGGGCCAATCATCTGGGGAGAACCCGGTACCAACGGCCAGCACGCTTTTTATCAATTGATCCACCAGGGTACGGTTTTAATACCATGTGATTTTATCGCGCCAGCGATCAGCCATAACCCCGTTGGTGATCACCACAATAAATTGTTGTCGAACTTCTTTGCACAAACGGAGGCTTTGATGAACGGGAAAACGGCCGAAGAAGCGGGTGCGGAATTGAAAAAGTCTGGAATAACAGGGGAAGAACTGGAGAAACTGCTACCTTTTAAGGTCTTTGCGGGCGACCGCCCCACGAACTCGATTTTGATTAAAAAGATCACGCCATTTACACTTGGCAAATTAATCGCTATGTACGAGCATAAAATATTCGTACAGGGAATTATCTGGAACATTTTCAGCTTCGACCAGTGGGGTGTTGAGCTAGGCAAACAACTTGCTAACAAGATATTACCTGAACTGGAGAATGAAGAGCCAGTAACTTCACATGATTCTTCAACAAATGGTTTAATAAACGCTTATAAAGAGATGAGAAAGTAAAATAAATAAAAAAGACCCGCTGAAAAAGCGGGCCTTTTTTATTTATTTTACCCTATTCAAAAAAAAATCTAAAACGACGATTACCACTTATCAACTTCTTCATCATTGTTATTGCTAACAACGGTAACGGGTGCAATAGTAACAGCTTCTACTGCTTCTACTTCTTCCACTTCTTCCACTTCTTCCACTTCTTCCACTATAACTACGGGCTCAGTTTCAACTTGTTCCGAGGAGATACCTTCATTTTCCTGGTCTGAAACCTGGTCGTGGTTGTATGCATCAAAGTCAAAATCAGGCATCAGGTCTGTTTTTACATAATCCACTGCTTCTGTCAACGCCTTCAGGAATTTATTAAAATCTTCTTTGTAAAGAAATAATTTATGCCTGTCGTAGCCGTCTTCATTAAACTTTTTACGGCTCTCGGTGATTGTAAGATAATAGTCATTGCTACGGGTTGCTCTAACGTCAAAGAAGTACGTTCTACGCTTACCGGCTCTGATGCGTTTGCTGTAAACGCTTTCCATTCTTTTTTCGTTGTTTTCGTACGCCACAGTTGTAGTTTTTTTTTCGGTTATGTATTTGTTTTGTTAATAGGCTACAAATATAATATTGTTTTCCAATTAGCAAAATTTCTGGGAAAAAAGCTATCAGCCGTCAGCTATCAGCTATCAGCTGTTTTAAAAAGCTCGTGGGTTTTGATTTTATTCGATTTCCATTCCTTCCTGTCGTTCCAGTTGTTGCTGTTCGTAGAGTTCTGTGTAGTAACCATTTTCGTCAAGAAGTTGCTGGTGTGTGCCCTGTTCTACTATTTTGCCGTCGTCGAGTACGATAATCTTGTCGAAATCAAACATTGAGAAAATCCTGTGTGTAATAATCACGGAAGTTTTACCCTGCAAATAATGATAAAGATTATTCAGTATCTCCTTTTCTGTGCGAGCATCCACTGCGCTCAGGCAATCATCAAATACCACGATCTGTGGCTCTTTTATCAACGCCCTCGCTATGGAGATGCGCTGTTTTTGCCCACCGCTTAGTGTAACACCACGTTCACCTATAACCGTTTTATATCCTTCTGTGAGCGTCTTGATCTCTCGGTCGATGCTGGCCATTTTTGCTGCCTGCTCTACCTGTCCTTCTTTTACATCAGCAACACCAAAACGGATGTTCCCCGAGATTGAGTCGCTAAAAAGAAAAACATCCTGGGGCACATAGCTGATCTGCCGCCGCAGGTAGGCCAGGTTCATTTTGTTTACATTTACACCATCGATAGATACGCTTCCTTTAACGGGGTCATACATGCGCAATAGCAACTGCGCAATGGTTGTTTTACCACTGCCTGTTCTGCCGATGATCGCAACTTTTTGTCCTTTTTTTATATGCAGCGTAAAGTTTTTAATGGCATGGATACCTGTATCAGGATAAACAAAATCAACATTATCAAATGCGATCGATCCTTCCAGCTTTTTCTGAATGGGGTCAATCGGATCCTGGATAGCAGGTGTTCTCAACAAAAATTCGTTAAGTCTTCGTTGGGAAGTGGCGGCACGCTGTATCATGCTGGCGGTCCAGCCTATTGCACTAACGGGAAAGGTTAACATATTAACGTACATCACAAACTCCGCGATGGTACCGGTAGTAACGTTGCGTTCACCATGAATGGCGTAAATTCCTCCTATGAGGATAGTGAGCAATGTGCTGAGCCCGATAAGCAAACCCATGGCAGGGAAATAGATGGATTCTACCTTTGCAAGTCCTACAGCGTTCTTACGATATTCCTCACTTTTCTTATCAAAAAAACGGTACATCGCTTTCTCCTGGATAAAAGATTTTATCACGCGGATGCCCGAATATGATTCCTGGGCACCGGTAGTAAGATCGCTCAGCAAGGCCTGGATCCGTTCACTTTTTTTGTTGATAATTGTGTTAACATAATAGATGGTAATTGCGAGCAGCGGCAAGGGAGAAAGTACATAAAGCGTGAGCTGGGGATTCTTATTCCACATATAATAAACACAGAACCAGATGGTGGCGGCCAGGTTTATAAAATACATCAGGGCCGGACCAGTATACATTCTAACCCGGCTTACATCTTCCGTTATGCGGTTCATCAGATCGCCGGTACTGTGCCTTTTATAAAAGTTGGTATCAAGTAACTGGTAATGATTGTATACTTCATTTTTCTGGTCAAACTCTATGTGGCGGCTCATCACAATAATCGTTTGCCGCATTAAAAACATGAAAACGCCTCCCAGTAGCGCCAGCACTATAAGGATGATCACACAAAGCGCCACTTTGTTAGCAAAAGAAAAATCAGCTGATTCTGAATAATCTATTAACCACTGTACAAGTGGGTCATGGTTGATAGTTGTTTGACGGGGTTTGTACCCCGGGAGATGCCTTTCAACCGCATCCACCACGTAACCAGTTATCTGAGGCGCCAGTATCCTGAAATAGTTGGAAACCACGATAAAAACAATTCCCAATAAAAAGCGGTAGCGGTATTTCCAGAAGTATTTATTTAACGTAACAAGGTGCTTCATCGGCTGCGAAGATAAGGATTTTGCAGTTCGGGGCAGGATCGGGAACTCTATGCAAATGTTTTCAGCCCGCCTTTGTACTCTTATTTTTACGATATATTTTGTATATCAGTGCGTTATTTCTTACTTTAACACTCCTCATTTTCTGGCAGGCCAATTATGAGGTGCGGCGAGAGGGTTGAACTGAGACCAGCCTGTGTGTGCAAACCACCTCCTACCCCGATACTAGAAAACACCTTCACCTGGTTGCAGCCGGCAAGCCGGCAGTTCCATTCACCATCACAAAAAGAAACCATGGACATCAAGTTCACATTTAACGGGGTAAAGAAAGAAGAAACCAGGAATACCAACCAGCACTTACAAAGTGTGCAACCAGGACTGATTGTATATGAATACATCCCTGTTAACAGCCGTGCAGCTGGCTTGGTGCCAGTTGAAATTGAAGCGAAAGAAGATGATGTGATAGAATTGCAACTCAGTAATGATGTTATCTGGCACTACAGGGCAGATGAATACAAAACAATTTTGGAGTTCCAGGCCGCATCGAGGGGCACGATCACAGGTGACCTGAAAGTACCGGATAGCTTTGTTGTTGAATCTGGCAGTTCACGTGGAGTGCTGGATTTCCTGGTGCCAAAATCATTAAAACTTATTACTGGCTGGGCAGCAAAAGAAACTGCTCTGTTACTGGCAAAAAAAATGGAAGAGAAGCTGTTGCTTGGCTTGCATTACTGCAATAACAAACTGCAATTTTTGCCTTTTGATAAAACATCGGTCCTGGCAACCAGGCCCTACCTGTTGTTTATACATGGCACCAATTCCAGCAACTTCGGAGCTTTCAAAGATTTACTATTTAACGACGCCTACAAAAAATTGTATGATAAATACGAAGGGCGTGTGATTGCGTTTGAACATAAGACTTTGTCGGAAAGCCCGCTTAAAAACATCGTTGACCTACTGAACCAACTGCCTGCGCAAATATCTGTTGACGTAATATCGCATTCACGCGGCGGCATCGTGGCTGACCTGCTGGCGAGATGTAGTGATGGCGACAGGCCTTTTAATGATGAGGAACTCCGCATCATCAAAGGCAATGACGACCTGCAGGGACTTTATGACGAAGTTGTACTGGTTAATAACGCCGCGGCGGGGAAGAATATCCTTGTGAATAAGATGGTCCGTGTTGCCTGTCCTTCTGCTGGCACCGTACTTATCGGGAAAAGGCTGGATAATTATGTAAACGTTTTTTGTAACCTCGTAAACCTGGTTCCTGGCGCCAACCAGGTTGTTCCGCTAACTATGTTCCTGGACTTTGCAAAAGCTGTGGTGCAGGAACGCACCGATCTGAAAACGTTACCCGGCCTGGAAGCACTGATGCCGGAGTCGCCGTTAACGCGCATAATGAATAACAATGTAAGGTCGATAAGTTCGGAGCTGTATGTGATCTCTGGTGATGTAGAAAGATCCGGCTTCTGGAACACCCTGAAAGTATTTGGTACAAATGTATATTTTGGTGAGGCACATGACCTGGTTGTGAATAGCAACTCTATGTTCAAAGGAACCTACAGAAGCTCTGTTGTAAAAGAACATTTTGAACAGGAATCAAATGTTAATCACTTTAATTATTTCAAGAACAAGAACAGTCAGAATGCCTTGTTGGCAGTGCTGCTGCAACCGGAATCAACCGGTGAATACTTCACCGAGATCGGTGCAACCGAGAATATAACGGTGATCCACAACCGTGGAATTACCGGTAAGAAACCACTGGTGTTCATCCTCCCTGGTATCATGGGAAGCAACCTTACTGTAGATGATAAAAAGATTTGGGCAGACTATATCAGCATTTGCTCCGGCAAACTATCAGAACTCGTGATCAGCAACGCGGTTAACCCGCGTTCCATCCATGACCAGACATACGCGGGTCTGGTAAACTATTTAAACAACGATTTTGATGTGATGCCGTTCCCCTATGACTGGCGCGCCTCTGTAAAAGACACTGCTAGCCTGCTCGCTACAAGCATAAACGATGCGCTGGCTGATGAGAAGCGAACCTGCCGGGAGATCCATTTTGTGGCTCATTCCATGGGCGGACTGGTACTCAGGGCTTTGATACATTATTACAAGGATACCTGGAAAAACGTGTTAGCGACGCAAAAGCCGCGTGTGCTGATGCTTGGCGTACCCAATGAAGGATCTTACAGTACCATCCGCTTCCTTCTTGGCAAAGACAGTATTATCAAAAAACTGGCGCTGCTTGATTTCATTCATCCTAAAAAGACTCTACTTAATATATTTAAAGAATACCCTGGCTTGATACAGCTGTTGCCCGCTCAATACAGTGATATTTATAAGGAGGCTTCGTGGAACGCCATGTTATCCGCCAATGGTGAAGAAATTGGTATTCCCAGCCAGCAATTGCTTGATGAGGGACTGCAATTTTATGAAGATATTAATGGCACCGATTATGACAACGAAATCTTTCGCTACATCGCCGGACAGGACACTGATACACCGGAAGGCCTCACCATCAGGGATAACAGGATCATTTTTACCGCTTCTTCCCAGGGCGATGGAAGAGTCTTGTGGAACACCATACCATCAACTTTATTAGCAGAAAATATTTATTATGTGCCCGCGGAGCACGGCAATATTACCAAGTATGAACCGGCTTACGAAGGCATTAAAGAACTGCTGCTAAAAGGCAAAACCTCCTTTTTAACAAATACCCGGCCTGCCGCAAGGAACGCAGGGCAGGTGAAAACTATGCCGGAGAGTGACTACGTAACCGTACCGGCAGAGCATGAACTGCAGGATGCTATTATGAGCAATAAACAACTGTCGCGTAAATTAGTGCCGCAGCAGACCATAACATTAAGCGTTACCAACGGAGACCTTATTCACTCGAAATACCCTGTGGTAGTTGGTCATTTCCAGGGCGATGGCATTGTAAAGGCAGAAAAATATGTTGACCGTGCGGTCGATTTTAAACTGAGTGAATACCATGCCGCGGGAAATTACCCCGGTGAGATCGGCAGCCACCTGGTGATATTAAATGATAATATCGGAATAAGCAAGGATGTGTTGTGCAAGGGCGCCGTGGTTGCAGGATTGGGAGAATTCGGGAGTTTAACTGAAAGCAGGTTGACACTCACCTTAACACAGGCCTTTCTTACACTTGCCATAAAACACAATGAATACGTAAAGAACAGCGACCTGCCTCCTGCTGCCAAACAGGATTTTGGTGTTACATCGTTGTTGATAGGCAGTGACTTTGCCGGCCTGCGAATTTACACCTGCGTTAAAGCCATTCTTACCGCCGTAATCCAGGCAAACGAGAAACTAACGGCAATGAATACCGTAATCTATCAGAAAATAAACCGGGTAGAGATCATTGAAATTTTCCAGCATAAGGCAATACAGATCGGCAGAACACTTAACGGGCTTATTGAACAGGACAGGTTTAACCAGTTTAAATTTCTTCCGCCAGCCATGAAATTTGTATCGGGTGCGTTAAAATTAATTCCCGATGAAAGTCAGCAAGATAACTGGCACAGGCTCGAGATATCGATCGTAAAGGATGATGAGGAAGATAACAGCTCGACGATCAAACCGCGGGCAATGCGCTTTACCGCAATCACCGATAAGGCCCATGCCGACCAGGATGTGCTGCCCACCAATCGACTGATTGTAGACTCGCTGATTGCCAAAGTTGCAAGGTTATCTAAATGGGATAAGATATTCTCGCAAACATTATACGAGTTGCTGATCCCCAATGAATTCAAGGGATATGGTTCCAGTCTTAACAACATAGTGCTCATTGTTGACGCGGAAACCGCCCGTTATCCATGGGAACTGCTACATGATTCCAACGGCATTTCAGACAAGCCACTCGTTATCAACACGGGCATCATTCGCCAGTTGTCAACAAAATATTACCGTAAGCATGTTGAACTGAATGTAAGCGACCGCGCACTTGTTATCGGCAACCCTTTAACTGATGGCAGGTATCCAGATCTTCCCGCCGCGAAGAAAGAGGCTCAACGCGTATTGAGCATATTACAGTTTAACGGTTTAGCTGTTACTGACTGTATTGAAAAAACGGATATAGAGGTAGTTCAGAACTTACTTGTGCCCAGTTACAAGATCATTCATATCGCTTCTCACGGTATCGTTGGTGAAACAGCAGACGATCCTACCGGTGTGATCATCGGCAGCGAAATGATTTTTACAGCGGCAGATTTTAAACAGATCCGCATAGTGCCGGAGTTTGTGTTTTTAAACTGTTGTTCATCCAATGTGTATGATACGGAAATAGACGACAAGATGCACCGCAAATACGACCTGGCAGCCAGCATTGGCACACAGCTTATTGAAATGGGTGTAAGAGCGGCTATTGTTACAGGCTGGGAGATCAACGACCAGGCGGCAGAAAAATTTTCACAGGAATTTTATACCCAGATGTTTACGGGTAAGGGCTTTGGCGAGTCAGTACAGTGTGCAAGGCAGGAGACTTACGAGAATTTCGGGCAAACAAATACCTGGGGCGCTTATCAGTGTTATGGTGATCCATTTTATACCTTTCGCGAAAGCAGCCGGTCGGTAAAGAAAACAAAACTGAGCTTCATTGATCCCATAGAAGTCACTTATGAAATTGAGAATTTGATCAATGAAGTTACCAGCGCTTCAAGACGTGTGGAAGGCAGTGACTACAAGGTTAGAATAGATAATATTATAGATGCACTTCAACTCAACTGGAAAACACATCCTGAAATTGTGGAGGGATTCGCCACACTTTACAATACTCTGAACCAATACGACAGCGCAATTGAATACTATGAGAAATTACTAACGCTTGACAATGCGGGTTATTCAGTCAGGTCCCTGGAGCAGTACAGCAGTGTTCGGGTAAGAAGGGCCGAGCGGGCCTTCCGGGATAAAAAGCTCAGCAAAAGAAAGGCGGTGGAAAGTATCCAGGAGGCCATCAGGGATATTGAAAGGATCCGCGGCAATACATCAGAAAGATACAGCCTGCTAGCAGCCTGCTACCGGCGTCTGTTTAATGTTAACAAAGATTATAAAACGCTTGAGAAAACGGCGGAATACTACCAGTTGGCCTATGAGTTTGGCGAAAAAAATCGGCAGGTGCTCCCCTATTATCCATATTTTAACTGGCTGCATTTTGCCCTGCTCCTCTCAGACCCGGCAAGGACGGAAACTTATCTTGCTATTCCTGCCACTAAAAAGAATTACGATGAAAGGGCGCTCGCAGACGCCGATCAACGAGACCAGGAGGAATCCGATTTCTTTCACAAGACCGCCCGGTCATCATTTTACATGGCAGAATTGTTATCGGCAACAAAGTCTACCGAAATTAAGACCAATGTCGACCTGATAGAAAAGAATTTCCGGCAATCATGGCGCATAACCGGGAAACCCTCCGAATGGGATTCATTTACGCATTACGTGCAATTTATCATCAGCTTGTTGGGTGAACTGCCGCCGAATTATAATATTGGATTGCGCGAAGAGAAAGCGAAGGCACTAACAGGGTTGATTGAGCGGATATCAGGGTAAGTTGGATGGGTAAGGTTTGCATGCTCCCTTAGGAGCTATTCGTCGCTGCCAGGAACACTATTAAACGCTTCGGGTGATAGTGCAAAATGCTACCCGTTCGAGGAGCATCGCACTGGTTAAGAGAAAAGTTAACCAGGTGGTTTGTTTTGCATGGGTCAGTTGCCTTTAGTGTTGCAAATGTGTACTAATAGAAATAAGTAACAAATATCTATAGGCTGCCCTGAAGTCACGCTGGCAGACAATCAACTCCCTGGAGGGGACGTTTGAGCCGTAGGCCAAACGGGGGGGTGGGTGCTCTCCGCGAACAGTTAGGGATTATCACTAAAAACACTCATAACGATGCACCATACACAATCTCCGAAACAACCCGCCCCGTGAAACCATCCCCGTTCCGCCCCACGGCGTAACGTCCGCTCCATCGGAGGGGATATGTAGGCGATCTTCTCTGTTTTCATCGATCAGTAACCTAGAGTGTTGCAATTTTGTAGTAATAGAAATCAGTAAAAGATGGCCGACAAACTGCCTTAAAAGTCAAGCTGATAGCAAATCCCCTCCTTGGA
>JBBPYM010000022.1:0-4671 GCA_038199905.1 Chitinophagales bacterium
AAAGAAACATTAAACCAATTCCTTAATGGACTTTAGTGTAATTCCTTCTGACAAATTCAAGAAAGAGGCCAAAAGACTCATTAAAAAATACCCTTCGCTTAAAAAAGAGTTAGCTGATTTGGCGACCACCTTGTCGACAGAACCTGACGGGTTGGCCTTTAGGCAATAACACTTATAAAATTCGAATTGCCATCAAAAGTAAAGGAAAAGGCAAGAGTGGTGGCGCCAGGGTAATTACCTACCTGGTGACTGAAAATCATGAAATTTACTTATTGACAATATATGATAAGTCGGAATTCGATATCGTTGATGACAAAATTCTTAAGGGCATAATTAACAGCCTGGATGCTGACAAATAGCCACCATTGCATAACAACGCATGAGCAATAGCTGGGCTGGACATTGAACATTTGGCTATGGAATAGCAAAAGCTATTGTTCCACCTGGATACCATTGATGGAAGCGGTGTTTTTTAATTTGCTTTTTAGTCACCCTTTGTCGGTGATTACAATTAGCATGGAGTTAAGAGCAGGAGTCGGAAAAACTCTGAAAAAATGATAGTTTTTCAATTAAGCTAATCAACTAACAACCCAATGAAACGCAGAGACATTATTAAAAGCCTGACACTACTGCCGATAGCGCATAGCGTTCTTCCACTACAATCCCTGTTAGCCGCGCCGGTCGGTGGAAACAATCTTTCTCCTACGCTTCAAGCCAAGCCGATGCCTGCGCTGCATCGCCAGGCATTTGTAATGGACGGACATACGCATGTGATGACCCGCGAGCTGTTGATGAAAACGGATATTGGTAACCGTTACCCTGATGGGAACGTCGATCTTCCAAGGGCCAAAGAAGGCGGTGTGGACGCGATGTTCTTCTCAGTTTATACACCTGAACATTATTATCCCGGAAGGTTCGAGACAAAAAACACCTTTCGCGTGGTTAATCTTGCATTGGACCAAATCAAAAAGAATCACTCACTGATAGAGCTGGCGCTCACAGCTTCTGATATCCAACGTATCAATAAGAAAGGCAAAATCGCGGCTTTCCTGGACCTGGAAGGTGGTTATGACCTGGAAGGTGATATAAACCTCCTGCGGGCGCTGTATCGTTTAGGACTCAGATCAATGCAGCTGACGGCACACAATACTACTAATGCCTTCATCGACGCCTGCAATGATATTAGTTATTGGGGTGGAATTAACGACCTCGGCAAAAAGATCATCGCCGAAATGAATAGTCTCGGAATGGTCATCAACATCGCGCATGCATCTAACGATGCCATCCTGCAAACCGTCGCGGCAAGCAAACATCCTGTGATCTACAGTCATGGAGGGTTTTACAGCATCGTTGATCATCCCCGCTGTATAACCGACGAAGCGGCAAAAGCCGTCGCAGCAAAGGGTGGTGTGATTGGCATTCACTTCGGAAGTCTCTTTAACAATCCAAAATACTGGGCATGGCAAAAGCCGCCTGCATCTATAAAACCGACGGTTCCAAAAGGCACTACACCACGCTCGCTGGTACCGCAATCCAACTTGCAGACCATTGAAGACGCAGACAAGCAACTCGCGCTGGAGGTTCCACTGAACTTCAGGGGAACTATCCCTGACGAGTACTGGATGCATGTTGATCAATTGGCCAAAGTGATCGACTATGGGGTACAATTAGTTGGCGAGGACCACATGGCGCTGGGTTCCGATTTAGATGGAGGTCCTGAACTGCCACGCGAAATTAAAGACATCAGCGACTATCCGCAGATGACGATCGCGATGCAAAAGCTGGGCTACAGCGATCAGCGCATCAAAAAGATCCTTGGCTTAAACTGGCTGCGTGTGATTCGACAGGTAACTGAAGGAAAATGATGGAATGGTTCAAGGAGGCAGTGACTCACTGACCCAATAACTCATTGAATCATTGAGCAGGATTAAAATCATCGCTGGATCATTGGTAACCCCCCTGCTCCTGCTATAAATAAGCGCCGCTCTCCTACTCGAGATTTAATCCTGACGCGGTATAAAATACAGATAAGGGCTGCAATAGATTTAGTACCTGTTTTAAACGATAGTCCGTGGACGGTGCAAGTAAGAGATTGCTTGCAGAACAAAGATCCCAATGGCTTTTAGACTTTGGCAGCATACTGAATACAGTATCCCGCAGGGTTTACTGGTCCCTTAAATAACAAACATCCGCCACAATCTTTCCCCGCGACAGGTGGTATGTGCAAACTGCAATTATCGCAGTTGCGTTCCGGATCAGGTGATTGTTTTACATATCCAAATTTTTCTCGCTTCGCGATTTCTTCTGCACTTACATCCGATAAATCCTCGCAAGGCTCTTTGGAGTTGCTTTCCTTTTTTTCCTCCGTCGCCGGTTTTTTTGATTCACAGCTATTAAACATTATCACAGTTCCAAATAAAATACTCGCTGAACTAAAACAATGAGAAATAAACTTTTTTCGTGAATAGGGTGTGGTTTTCATAAAGCCGCTTTCATGTGTTTTGATGTATAATTAACTTACAATGCCAATATCCTTTTTATATTGCCTGACCGCAAAAGGTCCCTGGTGCCTTCATCGGCTTCATCGTCCCTGAGTGCTTCAATCCGCAATAACCCGGTGCAGTAATCCAACAGGGGGGAATGCGTTCCGAAACAAAATTTATCTTTCCCATATTTTTTTAAAAGATCACCAAATTCAATGATGGCCCTGCCTGATGTATCCATGAGTATGTCTGCTTTTTTCAAAAGTGCCTTATCCTCTTCGTTCAAAATGGGACCATTAGCGACATTCAAAATTAAATACCTGGCATCCGGCACCAACCTGATGATAGGCATAATATCCTGTAATGACCACTCCGTCTCAATGTCCATCCATGAACTTGGACGGCTATCCACCATTCTTAGGGAAACTGCTATCGGCAGGCCGTGGTCGCGGGCCATTTTCACCAGTTCAACACAGGATGGATTCGTTAACTCGTAATCATGATAGGTCGGATATATACGAATTCCTTTCATACCCATTTTTGTTCGGCAAACGTCGAAATCATCCTGCCATCCGCCGTAAATGGGGTTGATGACTGCAAAAGGAATAAATCGTTGCTGGTAGATTTTTTTAGAACGGATGGAGTTGTATAGTTCTTCGTTTGCAGCCTGGGTGTTCTTATAAAAAATACCATTCAGGTTACTAACGATGGATGTGTCGGTACCAAAATCTGTCATCCTACCCAAAAGCGCATCGAGCGTATTATATTCCAATTGCCTGAAGGGCCAGTGGCCAATATAGGTATTGCTATCAATTAACATGTTTACCCCCCTTCATTAAAATGCTCGCATAGTTTTCAAAAAATATCTTCCGGCGTTGAGCATCGGACAGCTTTGCCGAGAACATATGTCCAACACTGGGATAGAAACTGTTATCGCATGCAAAAAGGAGCCTGTCCTCACTGATGTATTTAAGGGCAAAGTCAATCATGTTGGCTGCGTTGTTACTACCAGAAACATCCACATAAACATTCGGTGAGTGTTGCAGCGTTTTGCAGGCATACTCCCAATCAATACCCCCGGCAATATGCGCAAACTGGAACATTTGCTCCGGGTATCGTTTTGCTATCTCAACGAAATTTTCAGGCAGGGAAATATTCTTTGGCTCACGCGCATTTAGTTTTACCCTTGAATAGCCGATGGCCGTATGCATCAAAATAATCATCTTCAAATCAATAAATTTTTCAATGATGGGATAGAACAAGGGATCATTTATTTTCACATGGTTATAAAGTTTCATGCCCATCATACCCTGGTCGACGCATCTATTTATTTCTTCGAGAGATTCTTTTCGGTAGGTTGGGTTAAGTGTAAGCATACCGATAAAGCGATCCGGATGTAACTTAACACAACGAAGTACTAACTCATTGCATTTCCGGAATTCCTCGGGTGTTCCAGTACTACCAGGAGCCATCGGCCTGGATATCATCAACTTTTCTATTCCCAACCTGTCCGCAAAATCTATCTGCGTGCGGGGACTATCCTCCGTAAAGTACACATGGGCATGTGAATCTATTTTTCGATATTTCATCACTTCCTCCATCAGCTTTACTTTTGTAGAGCTGGCAGATTGACTAACGGGATCTTTCTTAACAGCGAATGCCGTTTGCGTGGATGCCAATATAATGCTTGTTGCTGAAGCAGCAGTATTGGCTATAAACTTTCGACGATTTACGTTCGGCATAAATATTAGTTGATAGCAGGATTTCAGTTCTTCGAATATAATTGTTTCAAATCCTGCATGGCCTTATCAATATTACTCCCCGACTCAGCACTGATGGTTTTTAGTTTTTCTTTAAATGCAGCATCTGCTCTTGCAGTATTTTCCTGGCCTTTAATCAGGCCTTTCACCAAAGCCAATTTCCAATCAGCAGTTTTAGATAGGGATGGTTTTGATACGATTTCAAATAAAGTAATAATTTGTTTTCCCTGATCCCGTCGGCCGATTACATAAGAAAGATTTTCAAGGAAAGTGACTTTCCATGGTTCAACGTTATTAAAGAAGGAAGTTTTTTTATCTATTTCATTCAGCAGGTCAGTAGATGATCCTGCGTCAGAACTTAATACCGCTGTTCTGAACCAGGCGCTTTCACCTCTTTGCACTAACACTTTGGCCAGCGCAGGAACAAC
>JBBPYM010000023.1:0-7058 GCA_038199905.1 Chitinophagales bacterium
ACTTCGTATTTTTAAAAGCAGAAAGATTCGAGATGAAACCCTTGTTGCTATCGGAAACATTTGAAACACTCCCTTTATCAGGACAGTTTCCTCCAGACTGGAAAGGTAAACGTTTGCCTGGAAGTCAAGCGCATTCTTATAGCGGTAATTTGGGCGAAATCGTCGTCCAGGAGTTTATTGCTGCAAACTTCCTCATCCGGTTCTTTTCGTTACGACTTTATAAAACACTTAGCTTTTTTATTCCCTTTGAGAAGGGCTACGGATCCATTATTTCCCTAAAGGGTGACTTTGATGTTACACCCTATGGTGCAAAGAGTTTACGAATGAAAGAAGGAGAATTTTTACTTTTTCATTCTCAAGAGAATAACCTTAAAAGTTCTTTTTCTCCTGCAATGGAATATCAAATTGTTTCAACTGCATATCAGCCAGAAATCTATTCGGAATGGTCCCATCTTTTTCCTAAAATAACACCAACCATTCAACCCTATCCCTTCACCCTCTTATATCCGTTACCTACACGTGTTGCGGTATTTGATGCCATTCGGTCCCTGTTTTATGAACGCATGGAAGACCACTTGCGGGAGAGCTATTGCCACCTTAAAATAAAAGAAAGTCTTTTTCTTTTATCCGCCCAGATGCACCATCACTCCCTGGGGGAACAGCCATCGCCTTGGGAAAGGTTATCGGTATCGGAAGTGCGATCTATTATATTGACAGATCTTCGGGTGCACCACTCCAATAAAGTCCTCGCCGATGCCGTGGGCATGGACCGGGGTGCACTTAATAAAGCATTCCGTCTCGAATACGGAATGGGACTGCACGAATATCTAATTCACGCCCGTTTCCAAAGAGCAAAAGAGTTGTTGCTGGAAGGTAGGACCCTTAAACAAGTAGCGAATGATACCGGTTACAGCCGATCTAGTACTTTTTCTTTTGAGTTTCGGAAATTCTTTGGTTATTCTCCTGTAGACTTTCAAAAAGGCAGGATTCGTTCTTAAACTTTCCCTCCTCTTGCCGTTACAAAACCTCCTCCTGCGACCAAACATTGGTTGAACTTTATGCAAGATTATTCAGAATTACAATAAAACCTTTATTCGAATAAACAGGAGCAGCCGAAAACCTGTAAAACAGAGTAGGCAAAATGTCTCTAATCATCTAAATGTAAAAAAATGAAAAAGTATGTTTTTGCAATGATCGCCATTGTTTGTGCGCTCTCTCTTTTTGCTTTTACGAATCAAGCGAATCACAAAAAACCAGTAGTAGATGAAAAGTGGTTTTTATTTAATGGCCTTCCGGGAGAAGAAAATGATGAAACCAAGTATTCGGTAATTACTCCTCAGCCATCTTCTGCGCCATGTTTGCAATCTGCTATCTACATGTGCGCTATTAAGATTGAGCCGAATGGTTCTAATCAGCCTGATTTCCTGAACCATACTGCAAGTGTAAAAAGATACAAACAAACACCTCAGTAATTAAGTTCATAACATATAACCACATATTGTGGTTATATGTTTCTCTATCAGTTTATTTAGAACTGAACACTAATACATCAATCATTGATTCTTTCTCAACGAGGTCCAGTCCATAACGCCGCAACTCCTGACTGACTAGCCTAAGGTCTCTTAAGTTACAGTGCAGTTTTAAATCAACAGAGCTTAGGTAACCGGTGTCATCTACAATTGGTTTATCTAACCTGTAGTTCGCTTCCACTAATTTAGAATAGAGTGATTGCCTGATGGGTAAATTCACACTGCTTAATTTGGAATTAGAATGGCTTAATGCAGGCTTTTGTTGTGCACTGAATGGAATTTGGGTATTTGGGGTTGAAGTTTTTATTATAGCATATACGTTCATTGGACGCTTTTCGATACGTCCCTCTATTTTGAAATACCGGTTTAGCTCCTGCTGCATGCTTTTGAAAATATTATCTTTACTGTCCGCCGGCAATGTAATCTCATAACTAACACCATTTCGCTCCTGCCAGGCATCAATAAGGGAATCTGTCTCCGGATATATCAGATCTCTGGCAGCTTCACTGGCGAACAACATACGGTTGTTTTTAGGATTGTAATATAGTTCGGACTCGAAACCGAATAGTTTTTGATTGAAAGCAATAGCATATAACTGGAGAATGGATGAATTGTTAGCCTGTATTTTTACAACTTTTCCATCTGTGCTATCTTTTTTAAAAATAATGCGATTATCGTTTACTACGTTGTAAAGTCCTTTCATCAACAAAGAGTAAGCGTATATATAGTTCTTTAGCCGTTTTGTTTCGTTTAAAAGGCTACTTGAAATATCAAGATCGAGTATTTCCTTTCTATATGCAAAGGGCAACTCCTTACCCTTTAGTGTTGCTGAAATATTATTTGCAGTCGTATTGTGGGCCTCTGTTATATATGCGATACGACCGTCAGGGTTCATCCATACATGAAGGGGTTCTGCTTCATGCGGAAAAAGGTTATTCAACACTGTATCCTCATAAAGCATAGGTAAGTTGGGACGTTGCTTTTTTAACTTAGTGAAAAGAACCTCTCCTTGTTTAAAAGAATTTTTTGTAACAAGCAAGATTTGAAGCTTACTACCAAACTCTTTTTGTAGTGCTTCCATTTTAGGCATTGCCGATATGCAGGCGGAACACCAGATATTCCAAAAGTCAAAAATTACTAATTTGCCACGGAGGTCTTTAGTAGTTATCAATTTACCTGAATTATTGTCCCTACCTAAAACAAGTTCAGGCATTTTATTTCCTATCTCTAAGGGATTGAGTCGTTGAATCCTCTGAGATTGTGCAGGTGTTCCAATAAAGATAACAACCAACAAAAGTAGAAGGTAATGCATAGTCAATACAATTTTTTGAAGATTAATATCCAGGGTTCTGTGTTATTGCGGAATTCAGATAGATTTGATTGATTGGTATGGGCCATAACTTTGCTGTAGGTATCCAACTTGGTTTTAAGGGACTTAATAATGCATCTGCGCGGCCTGTTCGTTTCAAATCAAACCACCTGTGCCCCCATTCGGCAAAGAGTTCTGCTTGTCGTTCTTTTTCCACGATTGCAAGCAGGGTTGCTTTATCTCCTGCGGTGGTATCTGATAAACCGGCGCGACGCCTGATGCTATTTACATCCGCTAATCCGTCAAATATTTTGTTTTGTTGTGCTCTTGCTTCTGCCCGGATCAGGTATTGCTCTGCATATCTTAGCACCATGTAGAACTCAGTAGCAGGGGCTCCATTTCCTCTTGGCACTTTGTACTTATAAGGATAAGTTACGGTATCACCAGAAAAGCTTCGCTGATCTGTCCAATCCTCTTTTCGTTTATCTCCAGCACTGAAACTATTCACTAATGCCGGTGTTAGGAGATAGGAGGGTTCCGCTGTTCCCCCTCCAAGAATAGCATAACCCTCCCAGGTATTATATGTTGGGTTAACCGGTTGTAATTGCCAAATAGCTTCCTTGCTATTTTTTAAAAAGACTGCATTTAGATCTGTCACCAGATTGTAGAGACCGGAGTTGATCACTTCTTCTGAATTTTTTTCTGCTGATGACCAATTTTCCCCGTGCAAATACACCCTACTAAGCAGGGCAGCGGCGGCCCATTTAATAGGCCGGGTTCTTTCTGGCTTGAGGTAGGCAAAAGGTAAATCATTCGCTGCATCTTCCAGATCCTTGGTTATCTGTTCCCAAACAAGGATTGTCTGGGTTCTGGGTGCTTCAGCGTTCCCATTAAAATCAGCGCTAATGATGAGTGGAACTTCGCCAAATAAATTGACAAGGTAATAGTAACAAAAGGCCCGTATGAACTTAGCTTCTGCGCTGAGTTTTCGCTTTGTTTCAGGTGAAAGGGCAGTTGATTTTTCCAACGACTCAATACAAAGGTTGGCTGAATAAATATACCGGTACATCGGATTCCAAAATGCAGATGAAATAAAATCGTGGTTGATAAGTGTTATTTTATTTTGTACAAATTCATCACGATAGCCTGGCGTGTAGAAATATAATTCATCTGCTGCCATGCCTGCAAAGAAGGTAACGTACCCGCTGGAAAACTGCTGTGCGTTATTCATCATTTCGGAATAAATTCCAACAAGAGCTGCGTTGGCTGAAGCTTCATTTTCAAACACGGAACTACTAACCAATTGATTGACGGGCGGCGGAATTTCTAAAAATTTTTTACAACTGGTCCAAAGGCAGAAACTAAATAGTAAACATGCCCGAAATACATAAACGTTTATTTTTTTCATAATCGCTTATTTAAAAAGTTATTTGTGTACCCAGAGTAATCATACGTATGGGTGGAAGTGTATTGGCTGACTGATTTTCCGGATCAAATCCTTTATAATCCGTAATCGTTATAAGGTTTTGAGCGCTCGTGTACCATCGCCAGGAGGTAATCTTTGCTTTATGTATCCATTTATTGGGCAGTTGAACCGACAAGGATAAATTTTTCAAGCGTATGTAAGAGGCATCAGTCCACACGCCATTAGAATTAGGCATATTGAAGGAAGCAACGCCTACAGGATTTCCTTCATCCTGGGTATATTTTTGATAGCGGTATCTGTCGCCCTGATGTTGCCAATGAGAAATTACATCAACAGGAAAGTTTAAGAGGGCAATGCCTGGAGATGTTCCCAGTCCGTATATTCCATGTATTCCTTTTTGCTTTACAAATGAAAAATGAATATCCAGGAGAATGTTTTTATAGCGAAGCTGGTTAAAAAGACCGCCATAAAAGTCCGGATTGCTGGTACCTATATAATCATAATCAAAAGTGTTGATTAAGTCATCCTTGTTTCGATCTTCAAACTCGTACACACCTGTAGCCGGGTTGACGCCCAGATAATTATAGCCTTTACTCATATTCAAGGGTCTGCCAATCATATAAGAATTACTATAGGATGATTCAGAAAGTCCTGGAAATTCTAAAAGCTTGTTTTCTGCAATTGTAACATTCAGAGAAGACTTCCATTGAAGCGCAGCCATGGCACCTGCGTTTACACTCAATTCTAATTCCCACCCTTCATTTTGCACCTTACCGGGGAAGTTTTTAAGAATGGTAGAGAAACCAGTCTGGTCCGGTAAGTTGTAATTTATGAGTTGGTTATTGCTTCGGCTCCGGAACCAGCTTGAAGAAACATTTATTTTATCATTTAAGAATCCCAGTTCTATTGCAAATTCCAGTTTCCTGATTGCTTCCCAAGCATACTGGTCGTTAAACAAACGGGTAGGGCGCAATGCCGGGGTACTTGCATAAGGATATTGGGTTGCGCTCCAGGTGTCCAGGTATTGATAGTTTTGAGCCGGTTCATTACCCGTGAGGCCATAACTGCCCCGCAGCTTACCATAGTTCAATATGCCGGAAGCTTTCTTAGCCCAGTTGGCTTTTGTAAAAATCCAGGAACCGCCTATTGCGCCAAAATTTCCATACTTTTTTGCAGGCCCAAAGCGGCTGGAGCCATCCCTTCGGGCAGTGAGGTTGAGAATATAAGTATCATCCATGTTGTAATTTAAACGACCAAAAAAGGATTGATACCTGTATTGGTTGTAATTATTAGAGGAGTTAACAGAGGCAGCGCTGGTTACTGACCGGATCAAAAGGTCTGAAGTATAACCACTCGCATTTATTAATTTACTTGTATTGCTTGTCTGTTGCCAGGTGCCGCCTACTAACAGCCCCAGCTTAGCGTTTGTTCCTACTGATCGGGTGTAGTCCAATTGCGGCTCAAAAATCCAGCTTTTAATACCGCTTGTACCAAAATTTGCCGAACCCCTGGGCGAAAATGCCGGATTTTGTGACGCAATAGGAAATAAAGACGTTTCCTCTGCTAGTATGCTGTTATAGCCGCCATTGGCTTTTATGCTTAATCCATTCAATAATTTGTAGCTGATAGCTAAACTATTCGTTAGACGATCCGTTACGACATTATAATCCTGCAAGAGCAATGAAATCGGATTGTTAAAGAAAAATCCGCCTCCGCTCCAGTTCAGTTTCCCCATAGAATCATAAAGTGTCGGGGCATTGGGCGGCATGGAGATAAATTGAGTTAAATCATAGCGGGGAAGGGTTCCCTTATCGCTAGCATAACTTGCCGCCAGGGACATGTAAAATTTTTTATCAACGGAAGTATGGTTCAAGGAAAGTGACACCGAACCTCTTTTCGTTCCCTTTTCTGTTGGGAAAACTGATGTTTCCTTATAATAATTGGCAGATAGGGAAAACTGAGTTAGCGCATTACCAGCAGAATAAGATGCCTGTGCATTGGTAGCTCTCGCGGTTCCACCGATCAGCACCTTTTTCCAATCAGTATACCGGCTTTGATCCCAATTGAGCAGATCGGGTGCAAATCCATTCGCCGGTTCCACACCATCATTGGCAAATGCTTCCTTTCGCATAGCCAGGTAATGAATGGTATTGAGGTAATCCATTGTTCTGGTGACTTTGCCCCATCCTGTGTAAACATTGATGTCCAGCTTTGGCTTTCCGCTACTGTTCTTTTTAGTAGTAATCAGCACAATGCCATTTGCACCGCGGGTACCGTATATAGCGGTGGCATCAGCATCTTTTAATACTTCGATGCTTTCAATATCCAGCGGGTTAATGGTATTGAAGGGACTGTTGGCCTGAACCAATCCCCGTTGCGTCAGGCGTTGTCCATCAGTCAAAAAGGGAACTCCGTCAATGATATAGAGGGGACCGTTGCCATTCTGAATAGAATTCATACCTCGAATCAGAACATTAAAGCCAGAACCAGGCATACCGTTTTGCTGCGTCACAAAAACACCAGCCATCCGCCCCTGCAGAGCGGCTATGGGATTGGATACGGGCTGGGTTTTGATTTGTTCACTTGTAATGCGGGCAACATTACCCGTGTTTAACCGCCGCGTAGTGGTGCCATAAGCGATCACTACGGTTTCATCAAGAGTGCTAACGGAAATAGCTAAACGCACCTCTAAAGGGTTCTTTCCACTAACAGGTATTTCCCTGTTCTGATACCCGATTGAAGAAATTTGGACTATACCATTGGGGCTTACACCCGGCAATGAAAAGTGGCCGCT
>JBBPYM010000024.1:0-6381 GCA_038199905.1 Chitinophagales bacterium
GGCAAAGGCAATATTGTTAACAAGGTGGAGGAACTAAAGAGAATGGGAGCCAATGCGCAAAAACAACTCCCCGACAGATTGATTGAAGAAACATAAGAAGCGAAGCTTCGCCCAAGGGGGAACGGGGGATGGGTCCACAGGGCGGGTTGCTGTAGGTCTTATGCGTTGTGCTCACAATCAGTGTTTTTAGGCGTAATCCCTAACTCTAGGCCAAGAGCACCCACCCCCGTTTGGCCTACGGGTCAAACGTTTCCTCCAGTAAAAGGATCTGCTACCAGCATGAATTTCGGAGCAACCGACGGTTATCTTTTCTTGATTGTGCGATCTTGAGCGGACCCCACAGGTGTTCTGTTAAATTAGTGCCATAACTCCAGTGTTAGGGCAACTTAGGCTGGTATTCTGACTCGAAATATTTTGTAACTTCAATGTATGGAAGTTAGAGACATCATTAGTGTTGACGCAGATATACTTAGCGGGCAACCTGTTTTTACAGGAACCCGGGTTCCTGTAGAATCCCTTTATGATCATTTAGAAGCAGGGATTTCTATTGACGAATTCCTGACGATTTTCCATCAGTTTCAAAGGACCAGGCAATTGCCCTTATTAGTATAGCTAACAAAATATTGACATCAAAAAATGTAGAGCAACTATATGCTACTGTTGCTTGATGAAAATCTACCTAAGCGTCTTAAATTGGACTTTCCTCATCATGAAATTTATACTATTCGTGACAAACAATGGAATGGTATTAAAAATGGGAATTATTGAAGCTACTGCTTGAAAACCTATTTGATGCACTTTTAACTTTTGACAAAAACCTTCAATACCAACAAAATTTTTCTAAATACCCAATAACTGTTTTTGTACTATCTGCAAATATTAACAGCTATACAAAATTAACTCGACTATCACCTAAAGTAAATGAATATTTAACCTCAGGACTTTTACATCCAGGTCCAGTGATAATCAAAGAAGACTAATCACGCGCCTACCACTGCATTTAAAAGATTGGGGCGGACTTAATAAATATCATCCGTAGATCATTATTGAACATCTGGATCTCCAATGCAGCAAGAATAAACAAGTTGTTGTCTACCGCAGCTCATTCTGCCGTTACCGGCTGTTGAGCATTTAAACCCAGTATCTCGCCTGTATAATTTCGTATTTCAACGCAGAGCCTGTAATCCTCTGCCAGCGACTGTCCATACGAGGGAATCATCTCTTTCAACTTTGCATCCCATTCCGGAGTATTTATCTTGTCTTTGAAACAGCGTTTTAATAAATTTATCATTATAGAAACTGCGGTAGAGGCGCCCGGTGAAGCGCCGAGTAATGCTGCGAGCGAGCCGTCCGCTGCACTAACGATCTCCGTTCCAAATTCCAGGATACCACCGTGCTCACGATCTTTCTTAATTACCTGCACACGCTGGCCGGCTGTTTCCAGCTTCCAGTCTTCCATTTTTGCAGAAGGAACAAATTGCCGCAGTGCCTCCAGCCTGTCTTCAGGTGATTGTCGCACCTGCTCAATAAGATATTTGGTCAGGGGGATATTATGGATCCCTGCGGAAACCATGGGTATAATGTTATTGATCCCAATAGATAGGGGCAAGTCAAGAAAAGAACCATTTTTAAGGAATTTGGTTGAAAACCCCGCAAAAGGACCAAAGAGCAGCGCCTTTTTTTCGTTGATGATGCGTGTGTCAAGGTGCGGCACCGACATAGGTGGTGACCCCACTGCAGCCTTTCCATACACTTTTGCCTGGTGTTTTTCGATGAGCTCTTCGTTATTACAAGTAAGCCATTGCCCACTCACCGGGAAACCTCCAAAACCAATTCCTTCCGGGATGCCAGATTTTTCGAGCAGCGGAAATGCGCCGCCTCCTGCCCCGATAAACACAAATTTCGCCAGGATCTTACTTGTCTTTCTCACAGACAAGTCTTTTACCTTTACTTCCCACCGTCCATCATCCTCTTGGGTAAGATCGCGCACTTCATGATGAAAATGCAGGGTCACACCATCAAGGCCCTTCAGGTAATCGAACATGCAGCGGGTAAGCGAGCCGAAATTTACATCTGTGCCGGCTTCCATTCTTGTTGCTGCAAGTTTCTGCGAAGGATCCCGATCTTCCATTACAAGCGGCATCCATTCGGCAAGCTGCTGGGGGTCTTCGGAATACAACATTCCTTTAAAAAGATGATTCGCTGTTAGCGCCGTAAAACGTTTGTAGAGGAATTCAACATTGTCCTCGCCCCAAACAAAACTCATGTGAGGGATGCTCCTGATAAAGGTTTCGGGGAGACAAATAAGCTTGTTTTTTATAAGATATGCCCATAGCTGACGGGATTGCTCAAAAGATTCCGCGATATTGATCGCTTTGGAAATCTCGATAGACCCGTCCTCCTTTTCAGGAGTATAGTTTAGTTCACAAAAAGCTGAATGCCCGGTGCCCGCATTGTTCCAGGCATCGGAACTTTCCGCGGCTGCAACATCGAGGCGCTCAAAAATTTCTATGGTGAGATCTGGCTGTAATTGTTTCAGCAAAACTCCCAGCGTGGCGCTCATGATACCTGCGCCTATTAAAACTACGTCACAGCTAACAGTTGAACTATCGGTTTTTTCCATGGTACTCTTTAAGAGCTGCAAAAATAATGAACTATCATTAGGTTAGCCAGATAGAACTCGTGAAGTTGTAAAGTTCCAGCTATAGTATGTACACAAAGGCCGGACCCGGGTCAGGTCTCCTTCTTCAATCCCACCAATACTCGTCAACTAACGTTTATCTTTATATATTTGCGTCCGGTTAAAGGTTTCAGCCGGTTTTTATCTTCTATATGTTGATGGTACTGGCTTGAACCCTACATTTAACTATTCATTAACCGCGTAAAAAATACATTTGCCACTCATACCACAATTCATGAAGAAATTATTACTGCTTGTTTTTTTAGCTGGATGCACCTCTATGGCCTTTTCTCAAACTGATTCCATTCCCTTAAAAACAACAACGGTTAAAAAAGACTGGAGTAAAGTAACACTTACCAATCGTGCCAATGATCATTTTATGGTACAACTTGGGTATGATATGTGGGCAGGAAAGCCTGACAGCATTAAAACCAAGGGTTTTCCGCATAGCATTAACGCGTATTTTATGCTTGATTTGCCATTCAAAACCGATCCGCGTTTTAGCGTCGGACTTGGTGTAGGCGTTTCGGGTAGCAGCACCTATTTTGACAAAACCATTGTAGAAGTTGCTGGTCCCGGAACAAAACTTGACTTTAATAATGTTGCCGATACAAGCCATTTCAAAAAGTTTAAACTGGCAACGGTTTACGCCGAAGTACCGCTTGAGCTACGTTTTGCTCCGGATCCTGAACACAATTTCAACAGCTGGAAATTTGCAATAGGTGCCAAAATCGGCACCATGATCAATGCGCACACTAAAGGAAAAACATTGCAGAACAAGAGCGGAACTACCATTAATGCCTACTCACGCAAAGAGAATTCCAAACGCTTTTTCAACAGCACCCGCCTCGCCGGCACCGCCAGGATTGGCTATGGCGTATTCAGTGTATTTGGCACCTACCAGATAAATAATTACCTCAAAGAAGGCGCCGGTCCTGATATTCACCCGTACAGCGTGGGGATTGGGCTTAGTGGATTGTGATGGGCTATCAGCCGTCAGCTATCGGCTATCAGCTGTTGTACGTCTACTAAGACGTTAATATTTTTTTCAAACTGGTTACAATCGAATATAGATTCGATTGTAACCAGGTTTTTAAACGGAAACGCATTGAAGCTTCTCTTTGGAGCCATATTGCACAATCGCAGAACCCTGTGCGTTCAAACGCCACAAGCTGATAGCTGACGGCTGACAGCTGATAGCTGACAGCTGACAGCTTTTCTCTACCTTCGTACAAAATTTCCCTAATTGATAGAAAAGAAAAGTAATATCCAACAGGAAGTAAGAGCCGTGTTGGTCGGTGTGATTTTGAAAGAACAAACAGACGAGCAGATGCAGGAATACCTTGATGAACTGGCATTTCTTGCAGAAACCGCCGGGGCGGTTGCCGTTAAACGTTTCACCCAGAAACTCGCACATGCCGACAGCAAAACTTTTGTTGGCAAGGGCAAGCTGGAAGAGATCCGAGAGTATATTGCTGACAGGAATATCGGCCTTGTAATTTTTGATGATGAGCTTACCGGATCACAGATCAGTAATATCGAAAAGGTACTGGATACCACTACGATAGATCGTTCTGACCTTATCCTGGACATCTTTGCCAGGAGGGCCAAAACTGCGCAGGCGAAAACCCAGGTAGAACTTGCACAATATCAATACCTGTTGCCCCGACTTAAAGGCATGTGGAAACACCTTGAAAGGCAGGGCGGTGGTATCGGTACCAGGGGACCAGGTGAAACCGAAATTGAAACGGATCGTCGTATCGTCAAAGACAAAATCTCCTTATTAAGAAAACGTTTGTTAGAAATTGACAAACAATCTTTCACCCAGCGGAAAGACCGCGGTGAATTTATTCGTGTTGCCCTGGTGGGTTATACCAATGTTGGCAAATCAACCATCATGAACCTGCTGAGCAAAAGCGAGGTGTTTGCCGAAAATAAATTATTTGCCACGCTGGACACTACCACGCGCAAGGTTGTTTTTGAGAATACTCCCTTCCTGCTGAGCGACACGGTAGGATTTATCCGCAAACTACCCCATCACCTTGTGGAGAGCTTTAAAAGCACCCTCGATGAAGTAAGAGAAGCCGACATCCTGATACATGTTGTAGACATCTCCCACCTTCGATACGAAGAACAACTTGGAGTCGTGAATAAAACATTGCAGGATATCAAAGCTTTTGATAAACCGGCTATTACCGTGTTCAATAAAATGGACCTCTATGAAAAAAACACTTTTGATCCGTGGCTGGAGGAAGAAGTAAAGCTTGATATACTAAGAGAGTTGAAAGAAAGATGGGAAAGGGAAACCAATGGAAACTGCGTTTTTATCTCCGCCATTGAAAGAAAAAACCTGGAGGAACTTAGAAATACCATTCTTTCCAAAGTGAAGGAATTATACCAGATCAGGTATCCTTACCGGGATGTTTACTTTACTTAAATTACCGACGTGGAGAAAACTTTCAACTGGTTCAAGATTGCGGATCACCCCAATACAATCAATTTCAAACTTAACAACACGGCAGTTATCCTGGTAAATGAAAAAGTCATCACGCTGGGAAAACACCTCGACAAGATTTTTGCTTTTGCCTATCAGTGTCCCCATGCAGGGGCAATAATGGCAGAGGGAAGGATAGACGCGAGAGGAAATATAATCTGTCCGCTCCACGGTTACAAGTTCAGCTTAGCTAACGGCTTAAACACAAGCGGGGAAGGGTATAAACTTAAAACCTGGCCGGTAGAGCACAGGCCAGACGGGATATTTGTTGGTATAGAGCAGAGCGCTGAGAGTCTATAGTTTTTCGCTATACGATGGCCATCTGGTCTTTTTCTTCTTCGAGTATTGGTTTGATAGTATTATAATATTCAATTAACCTGTTAACCAAGTTTGGTAATAAATCAAGCTGAACATTTAGTCGCGCCATTCTTTCGATATCCACAATATCGGGCATCATTTCATGCAACTGTAACAACTCGATACTGCTTTTAAGCACCTGTGCATGCGCTGTTACTTCCCGCCATGACTCCAATAACACGGCAGTTTGCAGTTTATTAAGCAGGATAGGTGCGTTGTCTACAAACAAACCCAGCACTTCCCCCGCCTGCGACCTGGGCATCATTTTGTAAAGATTTTTAAAGTCGTAGGGAGTTATTGAAAGTCTTGGTTCGCGGTGTTGAGTTTCAGGCTGTGTCTTTTTATCGTTTAGAAATTTGCTTACCGTAATGAATAGTTCAGCCGGTTTAAAAGGTTTTGACATATAATCATTCATGCCCGATTCAAAGCACCGGATACGCTCGTCCCTAAGTACGCTGGCGGTCATGGCTATGATCGGCGTTTGCAATAGCAGGATTTTGCGGATGTAAGTACTTGCCTGGAAGCCGTCCATTTCCGGCATCTGCAGGTCCATTATGATGAGGTCGAAGTTAAGGTTGGCGTCGTCACCGGATTGCAAAAGCTCTACAGCCTCTTTTCCGTTGTTAACAATTGTAGTAAGAATACCGGCCTGTTTCAGGGTAAAGGAAATTACCATCTGGTTTATTTCATTGTCTTCCACGATCAACACTTTCTTCTCTTTTAATGCATCCTTATCAATCACATGTTTTTCACTTTCCTGCTGTACAACATGTACTTGAACATGTTTGTAAGGGATGGTAAAGCGGAAAGTAGTGCCTTCGTCAACCTTGCTGGTCACTTCAATGGTGCC
>JBBPYM010000025.1:0-5777 GCA_038199905.1 Chitinophagales bacterium
AGCAATCCGTCCATCAGGGTCACTCCTCCTACTGTTCGCTTTACCACCCACACTGGCTGGAAAGCTTGTATTGCTGCAAGTGCTTCGTATATTGGTGAGGGTTGTACAGGATCCATTTGAATGATGCCCGCCTCTCCAAGCAGTTCGTACAATGTAATGCTGTAAGCCGCACTAAAATTTTGGAGACTGATAAGTGTCCACACAGCAGCAAAGGATGAATGTATGCGCTTATCGCTACCCCTGCCATCAAAACGGCTTCTCAATGAAACTGGTGATACACAAATAAGCTGGCCATGGGCAAAATCTGCTGTGGTTTCAATGGCATCATCCTGGTTCTGCAGGTTTTCCAATATAGAACGATTATCGATGGAGTGAGCCTGCGGCTGGATACCAAAACTTATAAAATCGAAAGACAACTGGCCCGGACGGTTGCTGTTTACATCAACGAAAAGCTGATCGGTACCGTAGCCCACTTTAACCACGGGTAATTGCTTTTTTAAAATTGGGTAAACATCCTGCATAAGCAAGGCCGGGGTAACAGTTTCACCTTTTTGCAAAACCAACAAAGTTCTTACAAGTAGTTGTTTCTCTGCTAAATGATTGGTGAGCAACGATAACTCTTCTGCGACATTTTCAGAAAAATATACCACCAGTTCAAGTTTGGTGTTTATTGTTAATGCTTCTGAAAGCGCGGCATCTAATACTGGTTGCCATGCTTGCTGATCCATTGTAATAGTAACCCTATAATGATCGAAAGGTATTTTTGAAAGGTAGTTGAGAATAACATTGTTTAATACCGGTGTGTTTACCGATCTGCAATAACCGATTTGAGGGAAAGCCAGTTTTTCTTCGTTAATTGTTTGTGGCGAGCCCGCTGTTGCTTCCATGGCAGGCATTGTAAGTTCCAGCGTAATTCGCTGCTCAATCCTATCCTCTTTCTTTACTTCCGACGGAGCAGGGACACTTGCAGGAGTAGAATAAATTTTATAGGAACTGTCGGACCAGTTGCGCTGGTCCTCCATTTCAAAGGTATCACCTTCAAAAACTACGTTAACAACGAAATCTTTTTCGGGTGACCATTTCAACTGCCGTATTGCTACAACGGGCAAGGTGGCACTAATTAATTCCGGCAATACAGGGTGATTGATAGAACCCTCTGGGCTGGTAACTTCCATCGATTTACCAGCATTTTCTTGTATTGGTAGCAGCGCACAAAATCCAATCCTGTTTTTGTAAAAACTGGTCAGGGCAAACCCGTTCATCGAAAAGCTGATCCTGTTATCAGGTCTGCCTTCAATAGTAAAATCTGCTTTATAAATGGGCTGTTCATCACCGTAAATGGCGGTATAACTTACTTTAAAACTGTTTTCACGTACAGTTAACTTTTCATCCTGGATGATGAAAGGAATGGTATCCCAATGTTCGTTCCTGACTGCTCCATAAATTCTGCGCAACAGTTCCGTATTTCCTGCATTAATATATCGAAGAGTTCCCGATTCATACAAGCAGCTAATCGCACCTGCTTTTAAAGTTTGGGAAGGAGGTAATTCAAGATCGGACTGCAATTGTCTTTCTTCTGTCATTAGTTAAAATAGAATTTTAAAAAATTTATTACATTGTTCTTACTAGAAGCGTGCCTCGGCAACTACTAACAATCCGTGCCATATTGAAGATAACGATCATGTGGTTAATCATGCAGTGTTCCAGTTAAAATATTTATCAAAAAATCTTTTGCGGATGTTTATCTTTGGGAGACAAGCAGATTGGCCTTAGTCACAAAGTTGCGTTTCATACCTGCCACCATCAAACGATCTTGAATTTTCTAATGACTGCGTCGGCAGGGCGATATGCTTTAAATATAAATATGCCATGAAGAATAAAATCCTGTTATTTTTATTGATTGGTCTTTCGATCAATGGCTTTGCACAATTTAGCGTTAGCGCCAATAAGCGTTTTTTGCTGAAAGAGGGCAAGCCATTTTTCTGGCTTGGTGACACAGCCTGGGAGCTGTTTCACCGGCTTAACCGCACTGAAGCTGACAGTTATCTTAAAAAGCGCAACGAACAGGGTTTTACCGTAATCCAGGCGGTTGTGCTGGCTGAGCTTGACGGACTGCATACACCCAATGCCAATGGCGACCTTCCCCTGATAAATGACGATCCTACCAAACCCAATGAAAAATACTTTGAACACGTAGATTATATCGTTGATAAAGCCGCTTCATACAATATGAATATTGCGCTTTTGCCAACATGGGGTGACAAGGTTTTTAAGGATAACTGGGGCGCGGGGCCTGAAGTTTTTAATGCAGCCAATGCCGGAGTTTACGCAGATTGGCTGGCAACGCGCTATAAGGATCGAAAAAATATTATCTGGATAGTAGGAGGTGACCGAATCCCGCGTAATAAATCAGATGTGAACACCTGGCGCGTGATGGGCAAGGCAATTAACAAAGCTACTGGAGGTAATGCCATTATCAGCTTTCATCCCCAACCAAACAAACTTGGGTCCGCGGAATGGTTTCACCAGGATGAATGGCTCAGTTTTAATATGTTCCAGACCGGCCATTGCCGGAATGCGGCAGTGTACGACAAGATACAGGCTGTGTATAACATGACACCAGTGAAACCGGTATTAGACGGCGAGCCTATTTATGAAGATCACCCGGTATGTTTTAATGTGAAAGATCTTGGCACCTCTAATGCTTACGACGTAAGGCGATCGGCCTATCTTGCTCTCTTTGCAGGTGCTTTTGGTCATACGTATGGTTGTCATGATGTTTGGCAGATGTACGCTGAGAACAGGCAACCTGTTAACGGTCCTCATTTTACCTGGCTGCAGGCGCTGGACCTGCCTGGTGCTAACCAGATGATTTATGTACGAAAGTTGATTGAGTCTTTTCCCATGAACGAACGGGTACCTGACCAGTCTATTGTTCAGGAAGCGGATACCAACCCGGCGGAAAGGATTCAGAGCACAAGAGGTAGAAACTACCTGATGGTGTACAGCACAGCGGGCAAGCCATTTACGGTGGTGATGGGAAAGATCAGCGGCAAACAATTACAGGGTTACTGGTACGACCCGCGCAATGGGAAGATGACGAACCTGCCGGTGACCGACAATGTTGGTACAAAGAAATTCACTCCGCCAACATCGAATTATGGGCAGGATTGGGTGTTGGTGTTAAGGGAATAGCTGTGTAAGCTATCAGCTGTTGGCTTTGATGTCGATTAAAGATTATTATCAATAATAGGGAATGATAGGCTTGTTTTTTTTAACTGCACAGAGAGGTTCTGTTCTACAGACTGCTGTTAAAAAAAATGTTCATACGTTCCTCGAAGCGTTGTATAACTCATACCAGTCCTGGTTATCCAGCTTTATATCAAACGCGCTTACGATGTTCCTGATTCTTTGTTCGTTGGTTGTACCGATTAGCGGTAATGCACCCAACTTTATAAGCCAGGCAACAGCAACCGATTCAATATCCGCATCATATTTGATACCCAGGTTCTGCAACTTACTGCGAACCCTTACTGCGGTATCATCCTTACCGAAAGCAATTCGACCGGCAGCAAGCGGAGCTGACGCGAGTGGACGCATATATTTTTGCTTGATGTAATCGATTTGCCCGTTATCAATTGCAACCGTATTCAACAAGTTGAGCTCAATATGATTTGTTACAATCGGCACATTTAAATAGGAAGCCAATAACTGGTGCTGGAAAACCGAAAAGTTTGCAACGCCAATATTTTTAATTTTCCCTGCATCCTTTAACTGCGTGAGTGTATAAGCTGTTTCTTCCAGGTTTGATATGTAATCAAGATGGTTTAATAAAAAGATGTCGATATAATCAGTACCAAGCCTTCGCAGTGAATTGTCAACACTCTTCTGAATATGCTGGCTTGAGGTATCGTAATGATCTACCCTAATATCTGGTTTGCCAGGATCAACCGTTCTTAAACCGCATTTTGTAAAAATCACGATATCTTCTCTTCTAAAAGATTTCCTTTTCATTGCATTACCAAAAAGCTCCTCGCATTTGTATCCACCGTACACGTCTGCATGATCAAAGGTGTTGATGCCTACCTCAAGACAAAGATTCACGATTTTTTCCATGGCCTCCGCAGTATTGCTGATTTCTGTGTTCCATCGATAAAACCCATATATAGCAGGTGAAACTTTTGGACCCGAGTCACTCAAATAAATTTTTTCCATATTGTCTGGTTGCTCTATTGCAAGAGAAATTAATTGATAATTGTTAATGGTCAATGCCCGGTGCATTTTAAAAAAAAGGATTTTCAAAGATATTATATTTTAGAGACTGTAGTCGGTGATGTAGCTATTTCATTATTGGCCACCAGCAGCAACGTAAAAAACTCACTGTAATGGTATACATCATAATAACCATTCTATTAGATTTGTGGAAATAATTGCTCACTGTATTGCCTGACCTTTATATTAAAGGTAATTAGACCGCATAACGTTAAAAATCAACAGTAGTTTTCTACTAGTATTAGATAAAATTTAGTGGTCAAATTTTTGTACCATCACGGGAAATGATCATTATGAAGGAAAAAGTAACATTTAAAGGCATCTGGGATGTACTAAAAAAGTCGTTTAAAGGTTTTTCTGAAGATAAGGTAACCAAACTCGGGGGATCACTGGCCTATTATACGATTTTTTCGATGGGTCCGCTACTAATTGTTATCATTTCAATATGCAGTTTAATCTTCCAGCGGGAAGCAATTGAAGGGCAGGTGTATGACCAGCTGAAGGGATTTTTAGGTGAAGACACTGCTATTACTTTACAAGAAATAATAAAAAAAGCTGGGGTGAATGGCAAGGGCATTGTTGCAGTGGTGGTTGGTGCCGTCACGCTGCTAATTGGGGCCACCACTGTTTTCAGCGAAATTCAGGATTCAATTAACGGAATCTGGGGTTTAAAACCAAAACCCAAAAAAGGCTGGCTTAAAATGCTGAAAAACAGGTTCCTTTCTTTCTCAGTAATCATTAGCCTTGGCTTTCTGCTGTTGGTGTCACTGGGCATAAACACTATCATGGATGCGCTAAGTAAACAACTCGCCAGGGCATTTCCAGAGGTTACAGTAACTTTATTTTATATCCTTAACCAGATAATTACCTTTATTGTAATATCTGTGATATTTGCCGTAATCTTTAAAGTGTTGCCTGATGCTAAAATAAAATGGCGCGATGTGATGCTTGGCTCCTTCGTAACTGCCTTTTTATTTATCCTCGGCAAATTTGGCATTTCGTTCTACATCTCAAAGAGCAACGTTGGTACTACCTATGGAGCGGCCGGTTCGCTGGTAATATTGTTACTATGGACCTACTACTCTTCCCTAATTTTATATTTCGGTGCAGAATTTACGAAGTCGTATGCGTTGGCCTATGGTACAGAAATTCATCCCAATTCTTATGCTGTAACTACGAAGATGGTGGAAGTAGAAACCGGCAGCGACTCTATCCAAAAAAAAGAAAACACCACAGTGGTGAAAAAAGAATGTAAGCCTTCTTAATCAAACTATTGTTGTAAGTCAATTTGCGTCAACCCTCGGCGGCAGCCACCTTTACGAAGATCGTTTCCAGTTTTGTCAACGCTAATTGGTGTACATAAAATGCGATAACCTGTGTGGAATGCTAGCTGATGGCTGATAGATCATAGCAAAAAACTCTTCAATGAACGATGAGCTATACGACGTTATAATAGTTGGCGGTGGCCCGGCTGGCTTAAATGCGGCTATCGTACTTGGACGGTG
>JBBPYM010000026.1:0-8869 GCA_038199905.1 Chitinophagales bacterium
AAGAGGTATCCAAAAGCAGTTGGTAGCGTCAGATCTAACTGCTAGCATGTTGTGGTATCAATATCATCAGCAGTGATCATTTTCTGAGCCTGAAAGGGCGGCATGAAATATCGGTTTTAAATAGGTTAAGCCACCCTTACAGGGTTGTATCCAAAATTATCCTTACCCAGGGCTGAAGCCCTGGGCTAATTTATGTCACCCTTTCAGGGTTAAAGAAGTTATTAGCATTATTTTTAATTAAACCAACTGCTCCTGGTGGTTTACTGCCACGGCCGACGGGTTTTGACGGATCATACAAAAAAATCTGATTGGTAGCCATTTGGCAATGCCCATACTGCATATCACGAAGCCATTTGAATTTCAGGAATCGACTTCTCGCGCAGGTCGAAAAAGGCCGTAGGTGTAATGTTCACCTTTTGAATAATTGTACCTCGCTCGTCTTTAACAAATAAGTAGCAAACGCCCATGGGCGTGTGGGTAATGAATAATTGATACATCGTCTGTTGATTTAAATCCTTTCTTAAATACTGTAGCTTATTATGTTGCTTTCTTTAGTCCATGCTTTGCTGCCTGTTGAGTCAACAGCCCTTTTACTTCATCGCTGTGTTTGCTTAACTGTACACATTGAAAATAGATGATGTTGTCACGGCCATAACCATCTTCCGCACGGCCTTTGAACAACAGGAAGCAGGAGTTAATGTCGCCTGACTCGTGCTTACGAATACCTTTATGAACCGACTTGTCGCGGAGCATCACCGTAATAAGAAAATATCCCGGCATAGTATCCGCTGGCGTGCTGGAGAACCGTTCACTGCCTCTTTGAAAGTTCATGTTGATAGTTGGTTTAAGATGCTGCCAACACTTCATTAGAGGGGGGATTGGCTTCCCCCAAAGGTGGTAACCCGGGCCATTCAAAATAATCAGTCTTGCAGCCGCCGTCAGGTCTCGACTTTGGCGTTCTGATCGTCCATACCGGGTGGTATTCTAAGTCCCCGGAAGGAATTTCAAAGCCTAAGATTTCCCTGTATCGTTCTTCCGTTAAATCCTTGCTAACAAAATCTATCGCCATATCATGGGGTATGAACAGCGGCATCCTGTTACGGAATTCACCGTCATTATGAATATTTCGCATCAGGGAATTGGCGGATCTCGTCATCATGGCAAACGTCCAGCGTTCTTTTATTTCGCCGGTGTTTTTGTCAACTATATTTGCAACAGAGTACAACCCCGGGATACTAAATAAGCTTGCACCTCTAGGTTTGATAAGATAGGGTACTTTCTTCTTCCAGCCCACGATACCTCGATGTTCAAAGGTCGCCGACAGCATGAGCAGGCATCTCTTGCTCCTGATCTTATACCAGTAACTGGTCTTATCTTCCAGCACTCTTTCTGAACGAATATTCAGCATTTTGTTCCTGTTAAGTGGTTGCGGCTCTTCCTTCTCAAAGAATTTGATTACGCCCCATTCCATCATCCGGCAGTGGAGCTTGTCATCGTCTTTCGGTTCATACACCACTGCTTGTTTGCCAAAAACTGCCACGCCCTGGGTATGGTCGGAAGGAATAAATTCCACTTGTATCTGGGGATCCGCAAACACAAGGCTGCCAAAATAATCTTCAACACTTTCCAGTGTTATCTGGTAAGAAATGTCATAACACATATTGCTGGTTTTCTAGTTCTTCTAATTTAAATTTTACTTCGAATGCTCCATACTTCAATTTAGCATAAACCTCGCCATAGATAAAATCTAAACCAAAAGTAACATCTTCCCAGTTTTTAGGATTCCAATTGGTTTTGTTATTAACGTAAGCCCTGATATGTTTGTCAAAAAGTTTTTTTGCTTTTTGATTCGCGTTCCTGGTGATAAGAATTGTATAACACCGGGCAGTTTTCGACGACACCAGCTTTTGCACCTCCTTGACATGGTCGGCATCGCTTAAAATGAACAATTGTCTGTTGGGATCGTGCTTTATGGCATCATAATGTTCCTGCGCAAGGCCCACATTGTCCGAATGTATAAGCAGGTAGCTCGGAAGCTGTACAGGTTCTAAAGGATTTCTACCGCGCTCGTACGTTTGTTTCACAAAAGCTTTAACCCCCTTTTGTTGAAAGCCGGAGATAAACCTTGGATCAAAAACGGCAAATGGATTGAACATGTTAGTGTCATTTAATACGCTATCAGCTATCAGCTATCAGCTGACAGCCATCAGCTAAGAAGGCCTTAAGCTTAAATGCTATCTTATTTAGTTTGCGGATAAAAAGTAAAATCTTTTTGTAAAAACTCAAATAATGAAAACGATGTTTGCGCCAAATGTTTTGGTAAAAGGTAATAGCTGATGGCTGACAGCTGGTAGCTGATAGCTGATAGCTGATAGCTGATGGCAAGTGAAACATTGTAAACTTTAAACTAACTGCTATTGACGGTCATAATCTGGCTCATCTGGGTTGTATACTTTGGCGATAGTTGGGTGGCCTTAAGGTGCCATTTCTTACCATAAGATTGCGTACCAAAACGAACAACGTCTTTCCCAAAGAGTTGGTTCGCGCTATCAAGGGCTTTACTCAACCGGTGGTCTTTCTGCCTGTCCTTTGTATCGAACAATCCTAATTGAATATGTTGCTGGGGCACAAGATCAAGCACCATCACACCGCCGCGCTGGTATTTGTAGCCGGGTTTGAAAATCTTTTTTAGTCCCCATAGCGCAAATTTGATCAGCTCATTGGTGTTGTTGCTGGCAACATTCAACGGAATAGTAACCCCAGTAAAATATTGCTGGTCTTCGCCACGGTGCGGGTTGGTTTCAATAAATACATGCACTTTTGATGCACAGCTATTGTCCTGTCTTAGTTTGCGTGCACAACTGGAAGTATGCGCGGCGATCGCCTGTTGCAGATCAGAAAGGTTAGTGATTATATTACCGAAAGACCTTGCAGTGCAGATATTCTTTTTAGGAGGACGGATTTCTTCCCAGGTGAAGCAGGACGTGCCTTTTAATTCGTTATACAATCGCTGGCCAACAACGCTCATATTCTTCCTTATCCACTCCTCAGGCAGCTTAACAAAGTCGGCGGCAACTGTAACATGATGGGTCAATAAAAGTTTTTGGTACTGGTGGCCGATTCCCCAAACATCGCCAATACTGGTCTTTGCTAACATCTCCTGTATCCGTTCACTCGTATCCGCAACATGAACCCCGCTTGCTTTATGGTGCTTTTTAGCAAACCTGTTGGCCATTTTCGCAAGTGCCTTTGTAGCGCCAATTCCAATACTAACCGGTAATCCTGTATGACTCATAACAGTATCCCTGATACGTTTAGCCAGGTCGGAAAGGTCCATGTTTTTGAAGCCCTCCAGGTTGAGAAACGCTTCATCGATCGAGTAAACTTCTATTGTCGGTACGAATGATCTGAGTATATGCATCACCCGTTCAGACATGCTACCATAGAGCGTATAATTAGATGATAGCACCTTTACATCATTTTTCTTACACATCTCATGAATGAGGAATGCCGGCGCGCCCATCTGGATGCCCAGTGCCTTGGCTTCATCGCTTCGCGCTATCGCGCATCCATCGTTATTTGATAACACTATGATGGGCTTACCATTCAATGCAGGGTTAAACATCCGTTCACAGGACGCATAGAAATTATTAACATCAACAAGCGCAATCATAGTTTACTAATTTATCAGTTTAACGATCGAGTGGGTGACAACGCCCCAGATAGCAAAATCCATTTCAGGTAAAATTTTAATTGACTTATACATCGGGTTGGCAGGCGCAAGGAACGTTCCTTGCTGGGTTCTGACGAAATGCTTTATCACTTTTTCACCATCCAGGGTTGCGATCACAACGCTGCCGTTGATCACCTTTAGCGATTTGTCGATAACTACTATCGCGTTATCGGGGATGTTCGCATTCATCATTGAATCTCCCTTCACCCTGGCCACAAAAATGGACGTAGAATTGGGCTGTAAATATTTCTTTAAGTCAATGTCTTCTTCCATATAGTCTGCAGCCGGCGAGGGAAAACCCGCGTAAACGTTCCCAATAAAGGTTTTAGTTGATTCTCTATTCTCCATAAGCTTCTTTTAATAATTATTTCCATGCTATTATATTTAGCAAATTGGCTAAAATATTTAGCATTGCAAAGAAAATCTTTCACTTTACTTATAAACATCTGGTACATAAGGGCAAACATTTATGCACATGTTCTTCGAGATCCATTAACGTACAGTGCTAATGTCATCCCGATGGAAACTGGCATGAAATAGATTATGAAAGAAGATAACTTGGATGCAGGACGTTTTATGGTAACACCTGTTAAGTTTGAATACAACTTACTTGGTAAAATAACTGACTTTCGTGAAATTCAGGCGTACATAAAACTTGGTTTTTTAAATTTTTCCAAGGCAGATCAGGTCCAGTACAAAATTTTGGCTGATGGAAAGCGATGCCTGATTTCCGCTTCAAAAAATGTCTTTAAATCTTTCATCGTCTCTTTGGTGTAGACGTATTTCATGCCGCCGAATTTGTTTCGCTTAATGGTACGGGATTCTTCGCTCATGTTCAAACTGGTATTAGGATACCATTCCGTTAACACTTCCTTTGAGCCCGGCGTAAACCTATGGGTAATTAATTCAAATGTCAGGTCGCATGAAAAATCAAGTTGCTGCTGCAGTTGTTGAAGTAACATTGTATAATGTTGCTTCCAATCATCAAAAAACATAATTGGTGCAAGTACAACACCAATAGGATAACCTCCGCCACCTTGTTCTTTTGGCAAAGCGAGTTTATGCAACGCTTTCAACCTGGCTTCAACGGAGGCGGTACCACCTTCCAATTTCTTTGATAAAACTGCGGCGTTTAAACTTATGCGGAACCTCGTGCGGTTATTATGCTCCAACGTCAACAATGGATCCACCGCATCAAATTTGGAAACGACCCTAAGTTGTGTGCCGGGCCTGGTGCCGAAGTATCTAATAGTTTCTTCAAGACCACCGGTGAGGTGTTCAATACCCAATGGATCGGTATAACAACTTGCTTCAAAGGTTGTGAAGCCATCCTTTTTTTCGTACTGTTTAAGATTTTCTAAGATCTCCGGTAGATTGGCATAAACACGTATAGCCGGCGGACCGCTAAGACTTCCGGCAAGGTAGCAATATTGACAATGAGCAGGACAGCCCTGTGCCAGGTGGAACTGCCAGTCGGCCGATGGGGGAATTGGGGTAAGCTTGAAAGCCCCTGGCGGAGCTTTAATGATGGCTAATGTACTTTTCGCAATTTTATAGGTCTCTCTCTCTGTAGCTCCACGAAGGCCGGTTAAACGGTTGTTCTTTAATATCTCAACTTTACGTCCCAGTCCTGTTACCCGTTCATAAATCTTTTGACCGTAGGGTTCCTCAATAGATTCGGCAGTAAATACTATCCTTCGTGGAATCCAGGATCTTGTTAGTTTCTGTGTGCTATTGGCAGGAGCTGTTTCTGCGAAGTTTCCTGTAGTTTCTGGTGCCGGCTTCATTAATCAATTTGAAAGGAATAACAGGGCGTTTGAAATATTGTTGGTTTATCCAGGGATGATACATGGGTTGAAATTTATCTTTAACAAACCTTTCGTATTCAGATATTAAAATGGGCGTATTTTAATCTTTCCCGACAAGCAAACTAAATTAACCCCTGGTTGTCTTCCAATGTTTTTTCAGGTCAGCATATTTTAGATTGCTTTCTGCCTCTTTCCATTTATCAAAAATACCGCGGCAGCGCCCGCTTTTTCCTGTTCGCCGGTTCCTTTTTCTAAAAGCTGGTAATCGCGGTTCTTGTCATACTTTTTTCCACCCTTATAATTCGCATACCGGCGGGCACGGGTAAAGCCCATTTGTAAATACTTGCGCGCCATATCCGCCCCGACAAAATCATTTTGATTCAGGTAATGGAGAAACAAGGCGTATATTCTCTGACTGCTTTCTAATGCTATATCGATCGTTTTAAACCGCCAGAATTGCCCGATCTCAGACTTGTAAGGTTCACAAATCAAAACACCCTGTTCACCCTTGCCAACCCGGTAATGCTCAGGATGTTCGCGGTAGTTTATATCAGGTTTCCAAGGGTAAGAAGTTTTGTTGAAATTAAGGTAGGAGGGGCTATCGCTCATAGATTAGAACGCGTGATTGATATAAACAAGACGCGATAGTCTTGAAATAAAAAAGAGCCGCCTGGTTAAGGCAGCTCTTGAGAATTATTCTTCTTATACCGCTTTGGCGGCGTCGCGCAAAGCTTTGATCTGATCGTGTGCTGCATTGATCTTTTGAGCCTGGCTGCTCACAATTTCAATTGAATTGGAAGGAAGTTCACTGCTGCTCAAAGCATCCTTATAAGCTTTTTTGATGGCATCTTCGCCACGCTCGGCTTCAGATAAAATGCTCGCGCGATCACTCCCGCCAAACAACGACTTAACATCGATCCAGGCGCGGTGCAATGTGCCCGCAACACTGTTGCCTGTTTCTACTTCTTTTACGGAACCTACGAATGCGGCCAATTCCTGGCCGTTTTTACGGCTTTGTTCAGCATAACCCTGGAACAGTGTCTTCAGATCTATATTCTCATCATTAATATCTGCGATTACTTTTTCAAAACCCGCTACACGGTCATTATTGATTTCGATAAGTTCATTGATAACGCCTGTTGCATTTTCTGTTGTTGCCATAATAATTTGTCTTTAGATGAAAAGAAATTAGAATACCAATATCATGCCACCGCAAATTGGATTATGTCAGTGCCAAATTTTACCATTGTACCGGTTAAGCAACACACTATTTGCAGGGGATCTCTCAGGAGAAGGTGCCCGGCTCTATGGGGGCCGATGGAATCATATTGGACCCCCCCGTGTGTGTACTTTCCATAGCCGTTCACTGATGATTTGCTGTTGTTAAATATTCCGCTAAATCACCGCTCAGCCATCTATTCAAAAATTCTGATAAAATGATTTTCGAGGTGATTACGCATGCCAGTTCTGAATTCCTCAGGGTTGCCTTTTTCAAGAATATCTACCAAGCCCCGGTGTGATAAAAAGGTCTTTAACAACGGTTGCTCTTTTAGTAATCCATTGCTATGTACATAATCAAAAACCGGGAGAAGCATTTTCTGAAACTTTTTAAGGGTTTCGTTGCCGGTAATCTCATAAAGTTTTCCATGAAAAGCAATTTCGTGCTCAATATTAAATAAATGATGTTCGGTTATCTTAGGCTCTTTTGCAACTATCTTTTTTAATTCGGTAATGTCTTCTTTTTGTATCCGTTCAAAAATGAAATCCGCCATCCCAATTTCCAATACCAGCCTTATCTCAAAAATTTCGTTTAACGTTTCCTGGGCAAGTATATGGGGTTTCATGCTTCTGCCCATTATGGCAAAAAGATCCGGACTTGTAATCACAGAGCCCTTTTTCTTCTTTGTCTCAATAAGACCCATCATCCTTAGCCGCAGCAGTGCCTCGCGGATTACTGTACGGCTCACACCTAACGCCTGCGTTAGTTCTAATTCCTTTGGAATGGGATCTCCTACTTTCAGTTTTGCTTCCAATAAAAACGCTACCAGGCTTTCCTCCACCTTATCAACAAGGGAAGTGGTGTCAATCGATTTAATTTTTTTTTGAAGAGAAGAACTATTCATGGTAACTAGCAGGCTTTTTGATCAAATGTTGTTATAATAATAGCTTAAGCTTTTTGTAGATAAAATAAATCCGGAGGATCGAATCTATCCATTATATGTTGAAAACAAAAAACATAGTATCATAAAAATATGTAACAGTTTTCCCCCATCCCATTTTATATTTCTTTGTGCCTCTTTGCGCCTTCGCGACGGGACTCCTAGCGGATGTTAAACAACGAAAACTGACAATTCAATTAATTTTGAAATTTAAATAAACGCCAGACTTTTATATTTTAGTATCCATTTTCAGATCAATTTTTAATTGTTGCTGGTATAAGCGCCGACTAACAAGTTTATCACTTAATTTGTAGGTGCATTTCATAATAAAACTTTTCCGAACTAATGTAATACATAATACATTTGCAAATGTAATTGTAAATAAAGTTTCCGAAAAAATCTTTTGCATAAACCCTAAAAGCTTGTCATGAAAATATTAGTCCCGTTTTGTTTTCTGTTATCCTCAATCGTATTAACAAATTGCCATACGCCAAATAGAACAGGCTCCGGTACTATCCAGAATACCAGCTATGTAGATTCTGTAGTGGTGATGGAAGCCAGTCTGCCAGTTTTAGTTGACAGGGCTGAAAACGTAGTTACAATAATGAGGGTACACGTTAGTAAACCCGTACAACTCAACAGGCTCAATATTTCTTTAAAAGGTACAACTGATATAGGCGATGTTGAGAATGTCAAAGTTTATGAAACCGGAAAATCAGACAAATTTAATAGCAACAGTACGCTGGTTTATTCAACTGGTGATGTGAAAAAGGAAATGTCTTTAACAGGCAAATTGGAGCTTGAACCCGGGATTCATAATTTATGGATAACGGTGAAGGTTAGGCCGGATATCAAATTAACGAACCAGATTTCTGTTGACTGCACAAGTTTACTGTTGAATGAAAATATTAGAGTAATCCCGAAACCACACGAACCGTTTGGGGGAAATCGACCGGGTATTGCGCTGCGTTCTCATGGTCAGGATGGCATTGACACATATAGAATTCCCGGTCTTGCTACCACAAATAAAGGAACGCTTATTGCCGTTTACGACAACCGGCGCAATGGCAGTGTAGACCTGCAGGCAGACGTTGATGTGGGCATGAACAGGAGCACAGATGGTGGTAAAACATGGAGTCCCATGAAAGTAATTATGGATATGGGAACCT
>JBBPYM010000027.1:0-8860 GCA_038199905.1 Chitinophagales bacterium
AAGGGACCTGCTTCCAGCATCAGCACTTTAATCCCGGCCATTGCCAGGTAATGGCCTGCCATGCCACCACCAGCTCCTGAACCGATGATTACAACATCATAAACTTTTGATGATTTTTTAACTTGTAATTTGTCCATAGATTACGTATTGAGCCATCAGCCATCAGCTATCAGCTATCAGCTAAATGTAAAAAAATTTATTTATAAATAAGAGCAATTGTTTACTCATTCGTCCATACACCCATACCCCATACCCCATACCCCATACCTATTCTGGCCGCAGTACACCTTTCACTATCTCCCCGGTATGCATTTTTTCGAAGGCAGTGTGCCATTCACTTACTGGCCAGACGCCACCGATAATCGGTTTCACGTTCAATTGACCGCTTGCCATGAGCGCGATGATACGTTCCCACATGGGCCAGTTATGACTAAAACTACCCTGTAATGTAATGTTTTTTTGTACCAGTGGATCAAGAGAAAAGCCCAGCGGTTGAGGCCCCCACCCTACCTTGGTTATTTTTCCATTAGGCCTTACCAGTTGCAGGGCGATTTTTAAAGTGATGCTTGCGCCGGCAGCATCGATGATACAATCCGCACCGAGGCCGTCGCGTTCTTTTGCCCAGTTTGTAGCATCTCCTATTATGGTTTCGCAGCCGTATTGTTTGGCGATCTCCAGGCGGTGCCTGTCTGCTTCCAGTCCTACCATGGCTACCTCAGCTCCGCAAAGCCTGGCAACGGCGGCACAGAGTATACCGATTGTTCCGGGTCCTAAAACCACTACCCTGTCCCCTGGTTGCAGATGAGTATTTTCAACAACGGCACTGTATGCCACACAACAGGGCTCTGTAAGGCAAGCTTGTTCGAATGGAACATGGGCAGGCACCAGGTGCAGGCAGCGCTCAGGCACGCGCACAAAACGTGTCATGGCACCATTGACTCCATAACCGAAGCCCTTTCGTGTAGGGTCGAGATTATAGAGCCCTCTTTTAGACATCGGGTTATTAATGTCGATGACAGCGGCGGTTTCGCTAACTACCCTGTCACCCTCTTTCCAGCCGGTAACATCTTTCCCTCTTTCAACAATAACACCTCCAAACTCGTGACCAAGCACAACCGGGTAATTTACCGGCCAGCTATGATCCGCGGTCCACTGGTGCAGGTCACTGCCACATACACCCACGTTGGCTACTTCAAGCAGCACATCATTATCTCCTATTGTTGGTTTTTCAATTTCTCGGATCTCAACGGAGCCTTTTTCAGGGGCATAATTGACTACGGCTGCTGATTTCATGTTTGATTCCTGATATTTTTAAACTAATTTGTATGAATGAATCTTTTCACAGATCAGGCGAAGCGAGCTTTCGAGGTCACCAGATGCCGTTTTAAAACTATCGCCATCTATCGTAAGCGGTGCACCGAGCACAACTAACGGTGCACCATATTCGGGGCACTGGATGGCCTGCTCGAGCGTCAGGCCACCAACAGCCTGCACGGGAATCTTCACACTTTGCACCACTTCGCGTAGTTGATCAAGCGGGCTTGGCATCCTTTTGCCTTTTGCAGCTATCCCGCGACGTTCGTCATACCCGATATGATGGATAACATAATCGCAGCCCAGGCGCTCCAGCCAACGGGCGGCTTCCACCATATCTTCACAACCGAGGTTATCTCCCATTACTTTAATTCCGAAATCGCGTCCGGCATTCACCACGCAGGTGATGGTTTCTTCGTGTGCCCTTGCCATCACAACCACATGTGTGGCGCCTGCTTTAGCCATCATTTCTGCTTCAAGGTAACCGCCGTCCATGGTTTTGAGATCTGCAACAATGGGCACCCCTGGAAAGGCTTCCCGTAATTTTCTTACGCCATGAAGACCCTCTGCTAATATAAGCGGCGTGCCGGCCTCCAGCCAGTCAACACCGGCGCGCATGGCCAAGGCTGCGGTTTCCAGCGCTTCATCAATATTGGTCAGGTCAAGAGAAATTTGAACAATAGGTCGCATAGCTACTTTTAGGGAAAAAAAATGAGCAGTATTAAGGGAGCGGGTGCACCATTATGTCTTTATACCAAACCACGCTTTTTGGATCGTGCGCCTGTATCGCAAAAGTGCCGCTGGAGATAACCCTGCCCGGGTGCCCCTTTGGAGCGCCAGTATTGTCAGGTTCAGTATAATCTACCACTACTTTGTCATTGATCTTTGTAATTACCTTCTTCCCTTCTACTTTAATATACAAGGTGAACCAAACACTGTCCGGAACGTTTACCTCACGTGTGTCAACAATATCGTATAAGCCTGCCGTACGCTTCCAGTCGGTATGCGAATTGTTTACCTGCACTTCAAAGCCCTTATCCGGAAATCCTTTATCCTGGTAAGCTGTATGAAAATAAAACCCCGAGTTGGCGCCCTTCATGGTCATCACCTGCGCTTTTACCTCAAAATTTTTGAAATTGTGATCCATAACGGGGCCGTCGTAATAGAGGTGCGACCGGGGACCAGCGACAACGATACTTCCGTTTTCTATTTTAAAAGAACCGGGTTTTTCGCTGAATTTCCAGCCGTCGAACGATTTCCCGTCATAAAGGCTGATCCACCCACTACCTGTTCTTGCTTTTTTGGTACTGGAGCAGGCGACAAGAATGAACATCATGGCAAATAATAAACCGCGTTTTATCATAAATTTGTTTTTGTTTGGATCAATATTTAGCAATGTAATTAATTTATTTCTCATTGGTTTATTCCTGCCTGCTTTTATGTATAATTAACCACGGAAAGTTCAACCCGCATCTCCGTGGTTATTCTTAACGTAAATGAGTACCCGACACGGCTGTTTCTGCTGGCTTACCCGTTAGTTTAATTACCGTAAGATGTGGATAAACATTTCCTATCAGTTATCAATTCTATAGAAGCACCACGAACAATTTTAGACGCCTTTATCAAACCATAAAACAAAGCCGTGGCGGGCTGGCCTTCAACCAGCTTGTAGATAAAAATTCATCTCATCTGCTCGGATTAGCAATTTCAGTTAGAACGTCAACTTCGAGTGTTGGCAGAACTGTTCCGGGCATCGAAATCAGTATCACTGCATGGGAAGCTTATGTTGCAGGTTCCCGCCTGTAAGATGGAACAGAACTGGAACTTGATTTAAACACAGTGAAAGGATTTCCGATGGATTTTACTGAAAGAAAAATATAAGAAAGAGCACTATTGATCTACAATAAACATTTCCAGTAAATGATTATAATTGTAACTTGAAATCACATACCAGGCATGCCTGCAACAGGATCTGCAACAATTTGAAGATGGTCAGGTATGTTTGTTACTGCGCATTAAAATTGATTTATTAATAAGAAAAAATGAATAAATGCCAAAGGAAGCCAATGACCAACTTAGCAATGATTTACCCCCTCTGGTTCGCAAATGCGGTACAATGAGTGTATATTTCCGGCAGCTCGAAAATTATCCAGCTTTTCGTAACAACCTGGTGAGGTTAGAGGAACGCGTATCACAACGAATGGCTTCGAAAGAGATGGCAGGTACAAGGCAGGTTACAATACCCGTAGTGGTTCACGTTCTCTATAACAGCGATGCGGATAACATTTCAGATGACCAGGTGATCAGCCAGATTAGTGTGCTAAATGAAGACTTTAACGCAGCCAATCCAGACAAGATTAAAACACCTGGCGTATGGTCCGGTCTCGTTACTTCTACCAATCTTAAATTTGAGCTTGCTGGAAAGGACCCTGCTGAAAACCCTAGTAATGGCATAACAAGAACCTTTACGTCGAAAAAATCATTCGGTGATGATGACGGCATGAAGTTTTCGGCAATGGGCGGAATTAACGCGTGGCCAACAGATAATTACCTCAACATCTGGGTATGTAATCTCAGCAATGGATTGCTTGGTTATGCGCAGTTTCCTGGTGGTCCGTCTGATACCGATGGAGTAGTGATCTTAAACACCGCATTCGGCACGGTCGGCACCGCAACTGAGCCATTTAATAAAGGCAGAACCACTACCCATGAAATCGGGCATTGGCTTAACTTAAGACATATCTGGGGAGATACTCCTCAATGTGAAGGGACCGATTATGTTAATGATACACCCAATCAACAGAATCCCAACTTTGGCAAACCCCAGTTTCCGCACTTGTCTTGCTCGAACGGCCCTAGTGGCGATATGTTCATGAATTATATGGACTATGTAGATGACGACACGATGGTAATGTTTACTGCCGAGCAGGTAACCCGTATGCAGGAAACGCTACAGGGCCCAAGAAGTGCCATTGGTAGTTAACTTAAAACAATCAATAAAAATATGTTTACTAACAATTGGGTGCACTCCTATGAAGAGGATACGGAGAACCAGGTAGTTTTCCGACCCTCCACTTTTAATTTTCCACTACGTCGTGGTGGGAGAGACGGTATAGACATAAAAGAAGACAAGACCTTTATTCAAAGAGGAGACTTTCCCGCGGGTCTTGCCAACCTCGGGGCAGACGACCGCTACTCAAACTATTTAGAGGGCACCTGGAACCTGGAAGGCACAGAGATCCTAACGCTTGAGAATAATGCCGGCGCCGGCGCCTTAAAATTAAAAGTGGCCTTGATAGAAAATAACAAGCTTGTTTTTGAAAAATAGTTCTACCTGGTTGTTTGCTATTTTCCAATCAACTAATCTTGCAGCTCGTAACATTTGTTTTGTTACGGGAATATACACTCGTAGTACCAGGCTACCTTAAACTATAATACTTCTGCTGAGGTGCCTTTATGTGGTAACATTCGCAGGGGGAATTGTTTGGATAGGAATGAAACTAATCATCGGTTTAGGATGATAACAAGGGCCCCACAGAGTTTAATTTCCGTCGGGCCCTGTAGCTTAAGCAACTTCTTTCAGTGCCTTCTCTGCCTGCAATATATGTCTCTCAATATGATATGTAAAAAATCGAAGAGTATCTCCAAGTCGAAGCTTGATATGTTTGGTTAAGGAAATACAGGTTTTAATTTTGGTAAGATTTATTTCTTTTGATTGCAATAGCAAAACTTTTAGCAGTTCAGCTTGTTTTAAGAACCGTTCGATCGTTGTTATCGTCAATACAGAATTATTTGGGTTCTTATCTTTGGGGGACTGCATTTTTTTTATCTTACCATCTTTCACTTGCATCAGGTTTGCAAAGTAATTACCTATCAGCCCGCTTTTAAAAACCTTGCCAGTTGTTTGGGTTTCCTGCGATAAGATGCTTCTTTCTATTTCTGGCAGATAAAAATCGCCGTATAAATTTAAGTGTTCAATACATTCCAGGACGCTCCACGCCGAGGAATTTTGCTTTTTGTTCAATTGATGAACACTTACTGTCTTAAATGTTTTAGCAGCAATAATGGCTTGTTCCGCTATCGTTAAAAGTTCTTCTGCCAAAATGTTATTTTCTATTTGCATAATGATGTTCTTTCTGCAAAGTTGAAAACAAATCACTTTATGCACCTTGATCCATATCAAGAATTGCGAATCCTGCTTAAAGTTTCCGGGGTCATTCTTAAGTAAGAGGCAATATATTTCAATGGCAGTTCCTGGAACAGGTTCGGACTTCTTTGTAACACCCGCTTCAATCTTTCTGTAGGTGACACTGTTAACAGGTCTATCTCTCTTTCAATTTGTTGTGTGATGGATAACTCCAGCAGCTTCACATACTGCTGCAGGCTTTCATTGCTCTCATGCACCAGTTCTGACAACCGCTCTTTACTTATTGATCTGATTGTTACTTTCCGCATTGCTTCAATATAGAACTCCGAAGGCTTTCCGGTTATAAAAGAAGACAATGAATTAATGAAAGATCCTTTGTAGCCGAAGCGGATAGTCTGCTCCTCGAATTCTGTTAACAGGAAAACCCTTACTGCACCCGTTTCTATGAAATACAGGTTCTTCTCCACTTGCCCCTCGGTTAGTATCATTTCGCCTTTTAAAAATGTTTGCGCATCGGACTCTTCCATGGCAAGCAACAATCTTTTCGTAAAGTTTGGCGGGCTTTGCATGTACGATGTTCTGGTTTTTGAAAGTAATGGTTAAGTTAACTTTGTCGCAGGACTTCCCTTCAACTGTTTGTCAAGGAATTCAAGCGTTAATTTCCTTGCTTTGAATGGGTAATACACGACCATCGTTCATGCCCGCAAATACGATCAGGGGTTTGTTGATCTTTTTATAATTGAAGAGTGGCGATGTGTTCTTAAGCCTCACCCAATCAGCGGTGTTGAGATGGCCCATCTGCTCATAAAGAGCCTTCCTAACAGATTCCCAGTAGGGTGAAATGCTGCGCAGGGTTCCCATCCAGTTTGTTACCCCGAACAAATCCACACCTGCTTTAAAATCTTCGGGGTAAAATGCCAATGCTGTAAGTACCATGCAGCCACCATAACTACCACCCACACTGCTAACGTACATTGATTTCTTACCGACACTCCAGCCAAACATATTGTTCTGGCCCGCGGCCCTTGGAGTGATATCTTTCCCAAAGGTTTCGCCCGGATTTTGTAAAACGACATGACTGTTCTCATTGCCACCCGAATCAGCACTATACAGGTAACTCTTCATGCCAGGTAGGTAGTCGAACGGGTAATATGATTTTTTGCTAAGGGTAGCAAGTGGATTGATAGAAGTATCGTCAACATTCAACTCATATACGTTACGGACTCCCGTAAGATTGGTGGATACAAGCAATTTTTTTTCATGGGAATTAAAGCCGCTTCCAAATATGAAGTTGTCATTATAGCGTTGTTCTATAGTGTATTGTTTAACATGCGACGGTGGTGAGGTATCGTTCTTACAGGCAGCAAAAAAGATCATTAAAACAGCGATAGCCGGGGTCAATGTTCTCAAGTTGTGTATTTTAAAGTAATATACGGCTTAGTTCAGAGAATGCAATAGCTATCAGCTATCAGCTATCAGCTATCAGCTATCAGCTATCAGCTATAAGCTATCAGCTATCAGCTATCAGCTATCAGCTAACGGCCGTTGGCCGTTGGATATGGCATAAGGCGGGGGGTTAACCGCACGCTGTAATAAGCCCTGACGATCTGACGCAGTGGGATATACGCACTTGATAATAAGTTCGAGTAGGCAAAGGCATTACAGCCCGAGCCTCTGGGATTTTGTTATTGAGTCATTCTATAATTCCTTTCTGCCAATGAACGAACAACCGTTTATTGGTCAGCAGACATCTGCGATAGTTAAGCCATATGCTTTCTTGCTTCTTACCTTTAACCTTTTCCGATATCCACCATCTTATCAGGTCTTTTAAATACACGACACTCATACCCCATACACTCATACACCCATACCTCATATCTCATACCCCGCACCCCGCACCTCACACTGCATCCCTGTCTTCGGTGAGCCTGAACCAATTCCCTGAATCATCGATAAACGCTGCCTCGTACTGTCCTAGAAAACCTTCACCAGGGCCCATGAGAAAACGTACGCCTTTGTTTTTTAACCTGGCACAGGTAGCGTGGAGATCACGGCAACGGAACACACCATAACTAAATATTTCCTGCCGTATCAGGTCACGCATATTTTGCACCTGGTCCCCGGAAAAAAGCATTCCCTCTTCTACCGGTATGAGCATTAGCTGCTGATCCGGGTGATCGGGGGTGCATACGGAGGCCCATCGAAGGTTTGGGCCAATCAATATATCAGTGTGCACCTCGAAACCCAGCGTATTCACGTAAAACAAAAGCGCCCTTTCCAGGTTAAGCACATAAACACTGACACTAACGATACTGGTAATCATCTCTTTTTGATTTCATTTGCGTTGGATGGCTACCGCACAAAGAATGATAGCTTTCAGCTCTTCAAAACTAGCGACCAAAAGAATCCTCTTCAATGTGCCAATACGACATTTTACGGGGTTGGTTGCGACAAACATTTTCCCGATCTTTAAAGTATGAAACATATTTCTATCATTATTCCCGAAGGAGATTGCAGCCTTACACATATTGAAGCTACACATCAAATACTTTCCGAGGTAAACGTGATGCTGGAAGCAAGAAACAAACCCCGGCTGTTTTCTATTCAACTCGTTGGACTCACCAAAGAAAGCAGCATTAAAAAAGGCCTGTATACTATTCTTCCGGATGTATTGATAAAAGATGTACAACGTACCGACCTGGTGATTATCCCCGCGCTGCAGGAACGTGATATGAGAAGGTCGCTGGAATTAAACAGGCTTTTCGTTCCCTGGCTGCTCAAGCAGCATGCGCTGGGCGCCGATTTAGCCAGCCTCTGTTTAGGTTCATTTTTGCTTGCCGATACAGGTTTGCTAAACGGTAGAAGGAGTACCACTCACCGGGGTTATGCCAGCATGTTTAAAACTATGTTCCCAGAAGTTGAGATCATGACAGAAAAAATTTTGGTTGACGAGGGAGGGATCTATTCCAGCGGCGGCGCCCTGTCGTTTACCAACCTGATTCTTTACCTGATAGAAAAATATGCAGGACGCGATATCGCGATCAAGACATCCAAGATCTTCATGATAGATATTGACCGCGACTGTCAGAACCCATTTATCATGTTTAACGGACAAAAGGGTCATGAGGATGAATCTATAAAAATGGCCCAGGAATTTATAGAAAAAAACTTTTCAGAAAAGCTAACCGTGGAAGATCTTGCTTCCCGTTTTGCCATTGGCAGGCGGAACCTGGAACGTCGTTTTAAAAAAGCCACCTCTAACACTGTGATCGAATACATCCAGCGGGTGAAGATTGAGGCCGCTAAAATGAGCCTCGAATCCTCCCGCGAAAATGTAACGGAAGTCATGTATAAAGTCGGTTACACCGATACCAAGGCTTTCCGCACAACATTTAAAAA
>JBBPYM010000028.1:0-12407 GCA_038199905.1 Chitinophagales bacterium
AGTAAAAGCGTAAAAAGAAAAACGGAGAAACGGGGCATAAGTTATATGTTTCTCATTATTATTCTAAATCTATGCCGCAATTTTTCATTCAGTTTAGCGGGAATTTCTGTTCAGGCCTTTTTTCACCAGGTAGTAACCAATTGTTAATCAGGAAAGGCAATAAACCTAAGAATTTGGTTCTTGTCAAGATCCGTTGAATTGGAGCAAAGAATAATTTGAGACAAATTATGATTTCCTCAATTTTCATCCGTCTACCTCTATACAAAGACGACGGATTTACGATATCAATGGAGTAATTAACCTCAAATTGAATATTACCCAAGTTACTAAAGATTAAAGCAAAAGATTACTGGGTTTTATCCGCAAAAGGGTAAATACGGAAGCCGATGCTGAAGACATTCTGCAGGATGTTTTTTACCAGTTCCTCGGCAACCGAGAACTCATTGAACAACTTACCGGATAGGTTTTTATTAGCTGTCAGCCGTCAGCTGATAGCTAATAAATTCCTCCAATAAACCTGAGATTATTCGTTCACGAGCGGTATTCTACCTAAAGAACGACGACTGATAGCTGATAGCCGGCAGCCGATAGCTAATAGCTGTCAGCTAATAAATTCCTCCAATAAAACCTGGAGATTATCTTATCTCATTGTTTCTGGGTCATTTCCCTTTCCTCATTAGATCAGGTTTTCGTTCACGGGCGGTATTCTACCTAAAGAAAGACGGCTGATCGCTGATAGCTGATGGCTGATAGCTAATTAGTTCCTCCAATAAACCTGAGATTATCTTATCTCATTGTTCCTGGGTCAGTCCTTTCCTCATTAGATCGGGTTTTCGGTCACGGGCGGTATTCTACCTAAAGAACGACGGCTGATAGCTGATAGCTGATGGCTGATAACTAATTAATTCCTCCCCCCTGGTCCGTTACCCTCTTGCTTTCATCTTCCACCCCGGTTTTGCGCTGGCGGGATGCTTTAATTTCGCTGCTGCCAAAACGATAAGTAAAATTCAATTTAAACAGCCTGCTTTCCCATCCACCGCCGGCTTTTATATACTGGCTCGCGAAGTTGCTAATGCCACCCCATTGCATGGTCTGGAATATATCGCTTACGGAGGCTTTCAAGTTACCTTTCCCCTTCATTACAGTTCTTAGAAGGCCTGCATCTATACCCCACATTTCCTTGCTTTTAAAAGTGCCCTGCCAGATCGAAGGAGATGAATAGAAACCGCTTAATTCTGCCGTCCACAGTTTCGCAAATTTCAGTGTGTGCTGCTGGTACAGGTTAAATGAATAAACATCCAGGTCAATGGTTCTGCCGGTACCGAAATTGGCTTTGTAATGAGAGTAAAAAGCATTCAGGTTGGCAAATATACTGTACGACCTATACTGAAAAGGATAACTGATATTAAGGCTGGTTATATCCTGGGTGGCCAAATTTTTCTTTGTTATAAAACTCTTCGAAACTTCGGCAGTATCAATCAGTTGAGTGAAAACGTCTTTTACATGACTGTATGTGAGACTACTGGTGAGTTTGTACTTATAGGTATGCGTTATTGAAAATGAATTAGTATACTGCGGTGTTAGCTGTGTATTACCTTTCTGAAAAGTATATTCATCCAATTTAAATTCGAAAGGGTTCAGGTCCTGGTAGGCAGGCCGGTCAATTCTCCGGCTGTACCTTAAGCCCAACTGGCTGGTAGGTTTTTTATTAAAAGTGATGGCGGCGCTAGGGAACAGGTCGGTGTAGTTTCGTTTGAAGCTTGAATCATATTCGTTATAACCTCCACGGATCCATTTGTAACCATTACTGCCGCCTTCAATATTTGTGTTCTCCATCCTTAATCCAACTTGTATCATAAATCCTTTAAAAGACCTGTTATAATTTGCATACAAAGCATTGATATTCTCTTTGTAGTCGAAAAGATTGCTCCGCAGCGTATCCAGTGTTTTTAGGTTTGGTACTACATTATATCTTTCAAAATCATTCGCACTGGTAACATAAGATTTTTTGCCACCAAAGCCCAGTCGGCCCTTTAGCAGATTTTGCTCATAATCTGTTTTAAAAGAATAAATATCGATATCTGTTGGTGCAATCATATTATAGATCCTGCTTTCAATGATGCTGCCTACAGGCGCGTAGTAATAGTTGGGTTGAAGCTGGTCGCTCGTTATTCGGTAAGAGCCATAATCTGCATCCATATTTAACTCATGACCAAGCGTATCGGCGTACTTATAGTTCATGTTCAGGTTTGTATTTCCCCGGTTTGAGTTACTGCTATTATCAGCTACCAGCGTCTTTACTAATTGATTTGTCGGCATATAAGAAATCGGGGTACGACTATAATTACCAAAACTGTTTTTAGCGTAGTTGCCATTGATCATCACGCCGGCGGTGCTTTTGTTGTTGATAAAATAATCAAGTCCTGCCTTAAAGTTGTGACTGCTGTTACGGGACGTCATGGTAGAATTCTGATCAAACAACGTATCCAGCAATTGCCGTCGCATAAACATAAAGCTTTCGTTACGGCTCTTGTTGTAATTATAATTACCAAATACGTTGACATATTTATTGCGGTTGTTAATTGCAATGCCGCCGATATACTTTGGAAATATGCCTACACTATAACCTGCATTGACGGAGCCATTTGTGCCATATGATTTATTTTTTTTCAGCCTGATATTGATGATACCAGCATTACCTGACGCGTCGTATTTGGCGGAAGGGTTTGTAATGATCTCAATAGCTTCTATAGATGAAGATTGCAACGTTTTGAGATAGGCCGCAAGATCTGCGCCTGATAGTGGTGTCGGGCGTCCGTCTATATAAACTTGCACCCCGTTCTTTTCGCTCAGCGAAAGGTTATCATCTTTATCAACCATTACACCAGGTGATTTTCTTAATAGTTCAAGGGCGTCCTGGCCAACTGCATTTACACTTCCTTCAACATTTAAAATGGTTTTATCTGCCCTTACCTCTATGATCGGTTTTTTGGAACTTACTACCACTTCCTTAAGATTGCCTGATGTACTTTGAAGAATTATGGCAGGTACCATTAGATCCTTCATCCCACTGAACTCTGGCAAAAGAGTTCGTTTGGTACCGTACCCTATAAAACTCGCATCGATAAAATATTGTCCCGGTTTGATACCATCAAAATCATAATGACCAGATGCGTTGCTGGCGGCTATTTTAACAAGTACCGAGTCACTCTTTGCTTTTAATGTCAGCGAAGCACCATTCAGGAATTTGCCCTGGTCATCTTTAATGGTTCCCGTTATTTTCTGTGCATCAGCACACACCGCAAGCGATAAGGACAGAACAAAGGCAAGTATTTTAAGCATAGTTATATTTATCAATTTTTACAGGATGACAAAAATATGACAGATTAAGTTTACTGCAGGGAGGCCAACCACCAGCGGACAAATACCGGTGTGAATGGCAACAGGTATCTGACATTTGATCCGGCATCACCTGGATAGAATGTACAGCACTTTCCTGTCCTCTTCGTTTAGTATGGCAATACTATCCTGCAAAAAATGACGCTTGAAAGCACCAATGGCAGCGGTACTGTCCCTGACATCGTATCCAATAACGCGCAGTGCCTGCAGGTTGTTTAAATTTTCCGGAACCGATACCCCGGTTGTGTCTGAGTACCAGGCGCCATAACCACTGTCAGCAAGCATTTTCCATGGAAAATAAATATTCGGGTCAACTTTCCGCAAAGGGGCAATATCAGCATGGCCGATAAAGTTAGCTTTGGGAATGGTATATCTTCTCTTTAAAGTATCCAGCAGGCGTAGTAAACTGCTGATCTGCGCACCAGTGAATTGCTCAAAGCCATTGTTATCGATCTCGATCCCTATTGAGGAAGAGTTTACATCGGTTACATTGCCCCATCTGCTGTTACCTGCATGCCAGGCTCGTAAATAATCATTTAGCATGTGGTGCACTATGCCTTCCTTACAAATAACATAATGCGCGCTTACCTGGGTTCTTGGTAATGTAAATGTTTTCAAGGTCTGATCACATGAGTTTTGTGCGGTATGATGAATGATCACGAAATTGGGCTTGCGCAGACCAAAATTAGTTGTACCAACCCACCATCTTGGAAAAGCAAAACTGTCTAAATGATCATTTGGAATATGGCGCAAGGTTTTGCTGAAGGTTTTAACCTGCTTCTTGTACTGCCGGTTTGTTTTTGCATAGGGATTCGGCACGCAACTCTCCAGGCACACAGATAAAATTATTAATAGAAATATTGTTATAACGGGTAACCGCATATGAAGCTGTTTTGGGTTGAAGTTAAAACCAGTGTCCATGAATTGCTTAAGCCTTTACCGGAACAGAACCTTCAACATCTGTAGTATTAATAATGGCCCTTGTTTTTGGCAGACTCTCCGGGTATTTCTTTTGAATATAGGTCACCAGGTTTTCACGTATAAAACAACGAAGATCGAAAGCACGGGATGAACTGGACGCACTCATTAGCGCCCGCAGCTCAATTGTGTTTTGAGAAGTATTGGTTACCTGCAATACATGAACTCTATTATCCCAAAGGTCGGTGGTGTGTATCAGCCTGGTAAATTCTTTCCTGATCTCCTCAACAGGCGCCGTATAATCAAGGTAAATAAATACTGTGCCGAATATTTCCGATGTATTACGAGTCCAGTTCTGGAAAGGCTTTTCAATAAAATAATTAATAGGCAGTATCAGGCGGCGTTCATCCCATATATTTAAAACCACGTAGGTTAAGGTAATTTCTTCGACCCTTCCCCATTCGCCTTCTACTACAAGAACATCCTCGATACGGATAGGTTGTGTAAATGCAATTTGAAGTCCGGCGAGAAAATTACCGAGTGAACGCTGCGCGGCTAAACCCACAATAACGCCTCCGACACCTACACCAGTGAGCAGGCCCGCACCGAGCCTTCTCAGGTTGTCAAAGCTTAACAGGATGGCACACATCGTAAGTATCACGATGAGAAAAACTACAAACTTCCTGACAAACTGCAACTGGGTTCTGATTTTTCTTTCTTTAAGATTATGTTCTTTTTTAAGATCGTAAGTATTAATAACATAATCTTCGCAAACTTTTACAATGGCTATCAAAATGAAAGCAAAGGTTAGGATCAGCAGGACGCCGATGGCTTTATTAAAAATAAAATAATACCTGGTATTCAATTTCATCAGTGGCAGCACCATGTCTAGAATAAACAAGGGAAGAAACACTCTAACAGGCTTGGCTAATCGCCGGATTAATGACCGGAATAAAGTAAATCCTAGCTGGTGGCGGGAGTGGTAACGCAGGATAAGTGATAATATCCAATTAACAATCAACCCGCTTATAATAGCTGTACCCGCCAGTAAAAAGTTCCAGGCAACAGGAGGAAGGCCGCTTAACAAATGCTCCAATTGATCCCACATGCTTGCTGAAAGTATTTATTCGTTAATGATTTCTTATCCGGATACAAAGGTACGCTCTCTGAAAGATATAAGTTTTTGAAGAATGCCGATAGCCAGCAGCGCTGCGTCTTCGGAAACTAATGTTTAACCTGAAGGTTGTTGTAAATTATATCCTAACAAAGACAATTATTTTCCGGCATATTGTTGCTAACTTTGTTAGTAATGAAACGTTCCGGCAGCGCTGATCTTCCTTTACATTATGGCCACGTTCCCAGGTGGCTGTCAGAGCGTATGGCCCGACTAGGGCTAGCAATTACCGAAGCAATTATTAATGAATATGGAAAAGATGAGATTCTGCGGCGGCTGAGTGATCCATTCTGGTTTCAGAGCCTGGGTGCCGTTATGGGAATGGACTGGCACTCATCAGGAATTACCACTTCAGTGATGGGCGCTTTAAAAGTAGCCATCAATCCTCATGCAAAGGAACTTGGCATTTTTGTTTGTGGTGGCAAAGGAAAGTTTTCCCGTGAAACGCCGACGGAACTTCTAAGGATCGGCGAAAAAACTGGCCTTGATGGCGACCATCTCGTTCGCTGCAGCAAACTAAGCGCTAAAGTAGACAATACTGCCCTGCAGGATGGCTTTCAACTGTATACCCATAATTTTATTGTTAGCGACCAGGGCCAATGGGCAGTTGTGCAACAGGGCATGCGAACAGGCTCTGGTACAGCAAGGCGTTATCACTGGCATTCCGCATCGCTGCAATCTTTTGTTGACGAGCCGCACACGGGGATCTGTGGCATTAACCAGGGGCGGATATTAAACCTTGTGGCCCACGAATCGATGTCAGCGCGCAATACCATGATAGAAATTTCCCGTGAAGCGCCGGACCGAATATTCAACGAAACGAAGAAGCTGATAATGCCTGATCATCACGACGTGCGTGCCACAGATATTGACCTTAAACGGCTTGGCGCCATGTTGTGGCTGGCACACGAGAAAAAGCCCGCAGGTTTTGAAGACCTCTTATTACTGGAAGGTATGGGCCCGCGAACGCTTCAATCGCTGGCGTTGGTTAGCGAACTTATCTATGGAGCACCCTCGCGGTTTTCAGACCCGGCGCGATTTTCATTTGCACATGGCGGAAAAGATGGCCATCCTTTCCCTGTTCCATTAAAAGTGTATGATGAAACCATCAGCTCGTTACAGACGGCAGTTTACAAGGCAAAAATGGGGCAGACGGACAAACAAGATGCTTTAAAAAATTTGCATGAGTTGTCTCAAAGATCCGAAAAGGACTTCATCGCTGGTGACAACATAAACGAACTGATTAAACAAGAAAGAAATGACTCCTGGAAATACGGTGGAAGAACAGTTTTTGGAAAAGCAAAACCACCTGAAAACTCGCAGTTGAGTTTATTTTAGAAATGAAGAAGTATAATGATTATTTCCGCACACTGGGTCATTGTCTTTTCATCAATCTCTTGTAATAGGAAGATTGCCTATTTTGCAGCTAATAATCTTTTATCATTAGACGAACCGCGGTTGGATGGTATAATTTCGTTCTTTGTTTTACGTATAGCTTGTTTGTATGCCCTAATCTTTTCAGACAGGCTGTTGATCCCTGGAAAAATGGAGAACGGCGTTACACGCGAGCATGCCAGTTACAAGGGTGAGGGCATTAAAAAGGCCGATGTAAACCTGCTTGCCTATCCGTTTAAAGAAACCACTGATCCCAAACAAATTTTAAAAGACCTGTCTTATTACGAAGCAAGGGTACCCGACCAGGGAACGCCTGCAATGACACAGGCCATTTTGCTTTGTTGCACTCAAAGTTGGGCGATGGAGATAAAGGTCTTCGCTTTTTCAAAGACGGCTACCTGCAAAACCTCTTGCCTCCGTTCCGCGTGATTGCGGAAACAAAAGGAGGCACCAACCCCTATTTCGCGACCGGTGCAGGGGGCCTTTTGCAGAGCATATTGATGGGATTCGGCGGACTGGAAATCACACCCGTAGATATCATACAAATAAAATCCAAATTACCGTCCGAATGGAAAGGTATTACGATTACAGGCGTTGTCATTAATAAAAAAACGTACAAACACTAATCTTTAAGAAGATGTGTAATCTTATCTTATTTTTGAGCCTATGCAAGATAAAAAAGCCTTTCTTTTTGATATGGACGGTACGATGATGGACAATATGCAATACCATTTACAGGCCTGGCAAAAAGTAATAACGGACGAAGGATCCAAATTAAAAGGGGACGAGATCTTTAAAGAATTGTATGGAAAAAATACCGAAATTCTTAGTAGGCTGCTGACTAAGAAAAAGTATACCCCGGAAGATTATAAGGAGATTGCTACGCGAAAAGACGCTTTATACAGGCAGTTATACTCACCCCATATCAAGTTGATACAGGGTCTCCGGGAGTTTTTAGCTGATGCCAAACACCAGGATGTTTTGCTGGGACTGGCCACCGGCACAGCAATTAAAAATGTGGATTTTGTTCTGGACAAATTGCAGATCCGTGATTACTTCAATGTCATAGTTAGTGGCACAGATGTAAAAACAAGCAAACCAGATCCTGAAACGTTCTTAAAAACAGCAGAACAGCTCAAAGTATTGCCTTCTGACTGTATAGTTTTTGAAGATGTTCCGAAAGGGGTGGAAGCAGCGCAGAATGCGGGAATGAAAGCCATAGTGGTATTGACTTCACACTCAAAAGAAGAGTTTGCTTCTTTTTCAAATGTTATCCAAACTATTATCGATTTCAGGTTATTAAATGTTGAGGAATTGCGCTATCTTGTTAGCCGAGCTAAGCCATTGTGAAAAAAACTGCTGCCATATTATTCTTGACTGTTTTCCTTTTTAATTGGTTTGGATACCGGCTGTTATCGTCATTTCTCCAGGAAAAAGCCGGTTTGGCGTTAATAACTTCTCTTGATAATCATCAGTATGATGAGTCTGACCTGCTTTCTATTAAACTACCGTCGAACCTGCCGTATTATACAAATTCAAAGCATTTCACACGCATAGATGGTGAGATTGAGATAAATGGCATTCACTATAATTATGTGAAATGCCGGATGTACCAGGATTCACTGGAATATCTTTGTATCCCCAACAAGGCTAAGAACAGGTTGAGCAGTGCCAGGGATGAGTTTTACAAATTGGTGAACGACCTCCATCATCCATCCCAAAACAAGAAAAACGACAATTCCGGTAATATCATCAAGAGCCCGTTATCAGAATTCTATGAGGAAAATACCTTCTGGTCGTTTGCTTCGTTTTTTTATTTAAAATCAATAACCACCTCTACTTACAATTTAATTTTCCCAGCACCTTATCTCTCCCCGCGGGAACTTCCACCGGATTTTAGTTAGCATAAGATAACAGATTCTTTTTTGTCATGCGGCACATTGCGTGCCTTTTCCGGTTCATTAATTTAACTATATAGATATGATTAGAATAATCGCTGTTGTGGTGACAGCGTTTGTTTTGCAATCGTGTAAGAATGCCGGCAATTACCAGGCTTTTACACATGATCCCTTATTGTATTGCAAAACAGTGAAAAAGCTTAATGACATAGTGCTGGAGAATAATTTTCCGCCTATGATTGGTTCGCGTAATTACGTGTATGCAAATATTGCAGCGTACGAAGTGGTAGCAGCAGGTGATGACAGTACTTACCAATCTCTTGCCGGGCAAATTAAAAGTCTGCCGCCAGGCCCGACCTGGAAAACCGGGAACATCGATTTTCCACTGGCCGCTATACTCGCATTTACCAAGGTGGGCAATGCAGTAACCTTTCCGGAAGGTAGCATGATGGAGTATTATGATAAGATATTGCACCAGGCAGATAGTGCCGGAATGCCTGGAGAAATGATGGAAAACTCCAAAAAGTTTGCCGACCAGATGGTAGACCACATTCTTACCTGGTCGAAAAAAGACAATTATGCCCAAACGCGCTCGGCGGAAAAATATACTGTCACAGATGAAGATGGCAGATGGGTTCCTACCCCACCTATGTATGCCCAGGGTATGGAGGCTCACTGGAAAGAAATAAGGACGCTGGTGCTGGATTCAGCTTCAGAATGCAGTCCCGGCCCCGCTCCCACCTATAATATGAAGGACAGTACCAATCTCTTTTTTCTTTTGGCAAAAGAAGTAAAAACAGCCGGAGAGCGCCTTGACAAACAACAAGAACATATAGCTGATTTCTGGGATGACAACCCTTTTAAAATGAACGTAAGCGGCCATGTAATGTTTGCCACCAAAAAGTTCTCACCTTCGGGCCACTGGATGAACATTGCCGGCATTGGCGCACAGCAATCGAAAGCAGATTTTAATACTACCGTATATGCCTATACTAAAACCTCAATAGGGTTATTTGATGCCTTTATTAGTTGCTGGGACGAAAAATATCGGAGTAATGTTATTCGGCCGGAGACAGTTATCAATAAATATATGGACCCTGAATGGCGACCATATATTCAAACTCCACCCTTCCCTTCCTATACTAGCGGCCATTCAGTTATTTCTGCTGCGGCAGCAACAGTGATGACGGATATTTACGGTGACAACTTTCAATATAATGACACTTCGTCAATAGAGTTTGGCATTGCGGCACGCTCTTTCAATTCCTTCTACGCAGCCTCAATGGAAGCTGGCCTCTCAAGATTTTATGGCGGAATTCATTACCGCAGTGATATAGATAGCGGCTATTTACAGGGCATAAAAGTAGGTAAGCTGGTGGTCGAACGACTTAAAATGCTCAAACCAAAAGCTAATTCGGTAGCAGCTCATTAATCAGGCAAAAGATCAATCAATTAATCAAAACTTCTTGTCATGAAAAACGTATTTATACATTTATTAAGTATAAATAATTTCTCTTACCAGTCTTATCACAGGGTTGTGTTGCGATTAAAACACAAGTCAGGCAAGGTCAGGGTGATGCTGCTTTTGATGATTATTGTGCTCCGGAAGAGCATTCCTTCAAAAAAATTAATCTAATCGAAAAAATCATCCGTAAAATTCCACTCCAGCCTGCGCTTAATTTGGCTGGCAAGGCCAATTTCTACTAGAGCGAAAATTGCCCGCTAAAGCTTCAAAGCAAGCGGGCGCAATTATTGTAAATATTCATTTAACAATAAAGTGTGGTATTTTAGCATGTTGCTGGATCGGCGATAATTCGCTTTAGAGAAGTATCTCGCCGGGAGTAACACTGTTTTTTATCACAAAGAAAATACTACGCCGCTATACAATGTTTAAAATACCCGACTTATCACAACCTTCTGCCCTGGTTATTACTTTCATTATCCTGTTTGTTGCTATCATAGGTCGTTATGTGTTAATCTCTGGAGCTTTTTATGTTGTCTTTCATCTATGGTTTCCCGCAAAATGGCTAAAGAGACAAGTGGTAAACCGACAGGTTAACCGCGGCCAGCTGAGAAAGGAGATCGCCTGGAGTACCATTACAGCAATGATATTCGCCGCAGTTGGCCTGCTTACGATCTGGGCCTGGCAGAAGGGATACACCAAAGTTTACACAGACATTGCAGACTTCGGCTGGTGGTATTTACCGGTGAGTTTGATTTTGTCCCTTATAATTCATGAAACCTACTATTATTGGTTGCATCGTTTGATGCATCATCGTCGGGTTTTCCGTTATGTACATAAAGTACATCATGAGAGTAATATTACCTCACCTTTTACGGCGTTTTCCTTTCATCCGCTGGAAGGACTTTTGCAGGCAATTATATTTCCACTAACACTGCTGGTGCTGCCATTAAGTATTTATGTCATCATCGTACAATTGGTGATTATGACACTAAGCAGTGTCATCAATCACCTTAATATTGAGCTTTACCCGCACAACTTTCATAAACACCGGATAGGTAAATGGATCATTGGCGCAACGCATCATTCACTTCATCACAAACAATTTAGATACAACTTTGGATTGTATTTTACTTTCTGGGATAAGTTAAAATCGACCGAAAGCCCTGAATATGATAATTTGTTTGAAGTAAAAACAAAGAAATAACGAGAAAAAAGGCTTCGGGTATGGGGTATGAGGCAAAAATTAGGCTAGCGCAAACCTTATAGAAGTACTGTTGTTGCTATGTAAGCACCTCGGCTGACAGCCCTTCATGCCATACTCAATAGCGTCATCATGAAAAAAATGTTTCTTTTCTTATTCTGCAGTGGCTACCTGTTGAATTTGTTTGCTCAGCAGCCTGCTACTCCTGATAAGATCTATGGTGAACTTTTTACTGATATCCAGATGTCAAAAATCTTTTCGGATGGCAAGACCTTCGTAGACTGTCTGCCGAAAAAAGATCCTGCTATAATTGTAGCAGATTACCAGAGGATAAAAAGCACACCTGGCATCCGGTTTTCCCTGGAATTATTTGTAGATGAAAATTTTGTATTGCCTGTTAATCCCGCAACTGGTTATGAAAGCAATGCACGTGAAGATGTTACCAGCCATATTAAAAACCTGTGGAAAGTTTTAAAGAGAGATGCTGACAAATCTATAAAAGGAAGTTCCTTATTGCCCTTACCCTATTCTTACATTGTACCGGGTGGTCGTTTTCGCGAAATATATTACTGGGATTCATATTTTACCATGCTCGGCTTACAGGAAAGTGGTGAATACGAGATGATGGAGAATATGATCCGCAATTTTGCGTACCTGATTAATACCTATGGTCATATACCTAACGGTAATCGCAGTTATTACCTCGGGCGTTCGCAGCCTCCATTCTTTTCACTGATGGTTGAACTACTGGCAGAAGTAAAAGGAGACAGTATTTATAAAACCTACCTGCCGGCAATGGAAAAAGAATATAAATACTGGATGGATGGCTCAGGTAACTTAACCCACATTGCAGCAGTTTTGGGTTTAATTGTTAATTTTCTTCTTTTTGAAAACTTTTTACAGGGCATGTTACGCAGGGGGGTACATGCCAAAATTGTATAGTCCTCGTATAAAGGC
>JBBPYM010000029.1:0-13170 GCA_038199905.1 Chitinophagales bacterium
AACTTACCCGTTAGAACGGAAGCATTATACTTGCCAATATTGAAATTTATTTTCCTCCGATGTTCCAGGTCTGCAGCCTTCACAGTGCTCTTTGCAATAAAAGTTTCAGCGGTATTTGTCATTAATTATATATTAGTATAATAATAGTCGGTTTTGTGAAGATTATATTTTAGGTAGTTTTTCTTTCGCCGTCTTCCTTTCAAAAAATTCAGCAGCTACTTCCACCAATACGTTATAGAATTCTTCACCATATTTACGTATTAAAGGCTCCTTTAGAAACACATAAACTGGAATTTTTAGTTTTACGCCTAAAACGCAAGCGGCATTACATAGGCTTTCTCTTGGTTCATAATTGACCAGTTCATTACTTCTTGTTTTTTTTACCCGTATTGGGAAGAGGTGACAACTAATCGGTTTTTTCCATGCTATTTTATCATCGTTATAAGCCTGCTCTATTCCACATTTAATAATACCCCTCTCGTCGTGAAAGCCATAGGCGCACATCTTTCCCTTGATGGTGGGAGTTACCCAGCCAAATTCCTGGTCAAATACATATTTACCCTGGCGCTCAATCTCTGCAACTCCTTCTGCAGTGAGGTAGGGTTTTACCAATTCGTACACTTTTTTCAACTCAGCTAATTCCGATTTTTCCAGCGGTGCACCGGCATCTCCATCCTCGCAGCAACCGCCCTTGCATTTGTCTAGATCACAAACAAATTGCTCCTCGATTATTTCATCACTAACAAGTACTTTATCAATTGCTATCAAAATCTGTTTGTTTTTACAAAGCTAACTAAAGTTCTTAGCTTGAGGTTTTGTTTAAGAACAGGGAAGGTGATATTCTTAGATTTGATTGAAAACACCGATAATCAGCTATTTCCATCGGAAGGTGTTGATAAGGTGTTTCATGTCCTGCTGTAAAAATTCATTTACAATTGCGAGTGAATCTTCGTTTGGTGTAGCATCGAAATAGAGCGCTCCACGCAGGAAATTTTCAACGGAGTCTGTCACCAGGAACTGGTTGGAGGTGGCGGTATTGCCACCGAGTTGAAAGTAGATGCCTTCTATGCCATTTGCTGTACGGAACACGCTGTCTTCGATGGAAGATGCCTTATAAGTATGTTTGAAAGTTAGTTCGTATGAGCCTTTTATAAGTTGTTCGAAGGTGTTCACACCAACAGAATCAATATAATCATCTCCTCTTTTAACTTTGAAAACTGTTTTGCCACCAATAATGTTGTAACTTATATAAATTCTTCCGTTAAATCGGGGGAAGTCAATGTTAAGCCAGTAGGGATTCTCGGGTTTTTCTTCGAAAAAAGTTGTGTCCCTGATGATATTGGCATAAACGGGATATTCAAAACTATAAGGAAACTCGGTATTATTAAATTGCTGGTAAGATCTTGTTGGGAACTCAATTTTAAAATAGCCTTTTGGCTTTGGCGAATAAGAGCTATTACAACCTATGAGCAATACCGTGAGCAACATTGCTTTTACTAATAATGATCTCTGACCAACTGTTTTCAGCATATTTAATCAGCTCTATTTCTTGGCATTTAACACGGGTTTGACATCAATTTTTACTTTCTGTATCCTGTTTCTTGACACTTCCATTACGGTAAATTCAAAATCACCCGAAACGATTATTTCATTAGCTTTTGGAAAGTCACCAGCAAGTTCAAGCAGCATTCCGCCCAGCGAATCGCTGTCACCTCTTACCTTATCGAATGTATCTACGGAGAGGCCAAGCATCTTGCATACATCGTTGATCATTGTACGGCCTTCAAATATGTAACTTGTTTCATCAAGCTTTTTGTTACCGCTTTCTTCATCATCAAATTCATCCTTAATTTCACCGATAATTTCCTCCAGGATATCTTCTAACGTGGCGATGCCGCTTGTACCGCCGAATTCATCTACAACAACAGCAAAATGTATTCGCTTATTTTGAAATTCCTTTAGCAGGTCTTCAATCAATTTTTGTTCATGAACAAAATAAGGTGGCCGTAACAATGTGTGCCAGTTAAAGTCTGCGGGTTCATCGAGGTAAGGGATAAGGTCTTTTGTTTGTATCATCCCCATAATGTCATCCAGGCTTCCTTTGTAAACAGGCAGTCTCGAGTAATGCAGCTCTTCCATTTGCTTGATCAAAGTTCCGAAGGAGCTATTAAAGTCTATTCCGTTCACATCCAGCCGCGTCCGCATAACTTGTTTAACGGTAATGTTACCAAAATTCACAATGCCTTTAAGAATGTTTTTCTCATCCTCGCTGGCGTCATTGTTTGTACTCAGGTCAATAGCATGATCTAGCTCTTCCAGGCTGTAGGCAGCAACTCTTTTTCCAAGGAAGCGCTCAACCTGGTCCGACATACTTACAAGCCAAATGCTTATTCTTCTGAAGAGATAATGGATGATCTCAACAATAAAAGACGAGTTATAGGCAAAGCGGAAATTATTCTGAGAAGCCCAAACCTTTGGCAGTACTTCACCAAACAACACCAGGAAAATGGTAACTATAATTATTTTAACCACGAATTTAAAGAGCCTGTAACTATCTGGATCTACCAGTAATTTTTCAATAAGAAAGTTCGAGAGGATGATGATGGCAATGTTAACAAAAGTATTGGCAATTAACAGGGAAGCCAGCAGGATCTTGGGTTCTTCCAGCAAATTAACGATCCTCTTCCAGCTCGAATCCTGTTTTGTCTTTAAGGTATTAATATCCTTATAGGTTAGAGAAAAAAAAGCCACTTCCGCACCGGAAACAAAAAAAGAAACGACCAAAAGGAATATTATGATTATGCCCAAAAACGTAGTGCCGGGAAGATTGGCGGCCAAAAGTATTGGCGATAGAAGATTTGTAAAGAGATAACATACCGGTGAATGATCCAAAGCAAAGGTTTTTGTGTATAATAGTTTTGGGCTCTTTCTTCATACAGAATAAGTAAGCCTGGGGCAAGCACTACCATGAAAATAATGAAAAAATCAATCTAAGCGATATTAAAAAGGCAAATCTTCCGATGATTCGCTTAAAGGAGGCAGGTGGGGACCATTAAGTCCTTCGATGTTGTCGTGTGGTAAAGAGTGATTTGGGCCTGTGCCATCTGACCGTTTGTCTAACATGATCAAATTATCTCCCACCACTTCGGTGGCAAATTTCTTATTCCCTTCTTTATCTTCCCATGTTCTCGTGCGGAGTCTTCCTTCTATATAAACCAGGCTGCCTTTGTGGAGATATTTCTGGGCAAGTTCTGCAAGTCCACGCCATAAAACCACCGTGTGCCATTCAGTTTGCGAAATAAGTTTACCTGCCCTGTCTTTATAAGTTTCGGTAGTGGCGAGGGAAAATTTAGCCACCGCTATATTACCTTCCAGGTATTGCACATCCGGATCTTTTCCTAAATTTCCAATAAGCATAACCCTGTTAACTCCTCGCATAAAATTAAATTTGATGTTTGAATTACTTCCTACCGATTTGAATTGTCTTTAAAGTTAAATTTTTTCAAACGAAATAGCTACAATTTTTGCGAAAAACTTACGATATATCACCATCGTATGACGTTTAAATATTTACACTTAAACGCATTCGTTTCGAGCTAACCAGGTACTTATTATTTTAGGGAAAGGGAAGTTTACCAGGTTGGCTTTGGGGACCGCTTCGTATTGTGGCTGTAGAAATACGGGTTGTTCAATGCTTACTTTAACGAATCGCCCGAGGATAGTTTGATGTGTAAGTTGCTGCCGGTAGACCTCCGAAACATTTCCGATAACATACATTCCCGGGCCGGCAATGGACTGTAAGGTTGTGGTTAATGAAATAGGATCATCGGTTAGTTCTTTTCCCGATTCTTTTAATACAAATTCATAAAGGTTCTCCCAGATATCTCCTGCACTTCTTTTCCTGATGTAATAATGGTCATTGTGCTCAATAACAAAATAGCAAAACCAACGCGTTTTTTTTACCGGTAATTTTTCTTTTATGGGCAGTTGTTTTACCAGGTTGTACCTGTAAGCCTGGCAATCACGCTGCTGAACACAAATATCACATTGTGGCAACTGGGGCTTACATATCACGGCACCAAAGTCCATCATAGCCTGGTTGAACTGAGCCGGATGTTTTGGTTCCAGCAAAGAGCCGGCGAGGGAGTTATATAATTTTTTACCTTCTGTACTATCAATCGGGGCCGTAATCCCAAAGTATCGTGCCATAACGCGTAGAACATTTCCATCAACCACCGCATGTGGAAGATTGTATGCAAACGATGTGATGGCTGCTGCAGTGTATGGACCAACACCTTTCAGGGCCCTTACAGCATCGTAGTTATCAGGAAACCTGCCTTTGAACTCTACGGAGATCATTTTTGCGCTTGAAATCAGGTTTTTGCACCTGCTGTAATAGCCCAACCCCTCCCATAACTTGAAAACTTCCTGCTCCGGAGCATTTGCAAGATCATGAACAGAAGGGTACCGCAGGATGAATTTGTTGTAATAAGACAAGCCTTGCTCCACCCGCGTCTGCTGTAGTATAATTTCACTGAGCCAGATGCGATAGGGGTCCTTTTCTCCTTTCCAGGGCATTTCCCTTGTGTTAGACAACCTGTTCCAAATCAATAACTTTTTTGTAAAAACCGACTTCATAGATAACTGATCTTTTTGTTAAAACTGCCTGTTCCGGCGACAGTACTGTAATGGCGACAGTACTGCAATAATACCACGCAGCTGGCAGAAATTTTCCGCTATTTATCCCGTACTATTGCCAATAGGCTGCTGCTAAAAGCCGAAAGCGTTCTGTTGAGTAAATTTTTTAAGGGTTTCCTTGGACTAAACTTGCAATTACAAAAAAGTTCCTTTACTTTAAAGTTCTGAAACTGTGGGATTTGTATATTTTTTACTTAAAACCCTTTTTAGCAATAACATTTACCTTAAAACTAAGCTTCCAACAATATGAGAAAAGCCGATCTTATCAACAGAATTTACGAAAAAACCGGAATCCCCAAGGTGGATGTATTGGTAACCCTTGAAACTATGTTTAAAGAGGTTAAAGATACCTTGTCCCAAGGTGAAAATATATATATAAGGGGATTTGGCAGTTTTATTACCAAAAAAAGAGCCGCTAAAGTTGGTAGGAATATCAAAAAGAATATTGCTGTAGACATACCCGAGCATTACATTCCGGCCTTTAAACCTGCGAAAGAATTTGTTCAGGAAGTTAAAAAACTTAAAACTGTTAAGGAAGATCAACCAAACACGGAGGAAGAAATGTAATTTTGCCACTTAATTATTAGTGCGTGAAAAAACAGCAAGCAATTCTTTTATCCAGCGGAGTTTTGTTATTAGTGGTTTTGTACGTTTTCGGCAAAACTGTTCCTTCCAAGAAAAACGATGTCAAGTCTCTTGCTACTGCAGAAAACTCTGTTCCGGCTTTCGATATTAAAACCGTGCTAACGGCATCGAAGAATAAACTAACCACTGCGAGGCAATCCTATGTAAATTCCCTGGAGACTTCTGTAGTGCGGGGAGATGTAAAAGCACAACAAATCCACGTATTTCATCAACTGGCTTCTTTCTGGAAAGATTCGGTACCAACCTTCGAACCTTACGTATTTTATACGGCAGAAGCATCTAAGTTGGAAAATTCTGAAAAAAGCCTCACCTTTGCTGCCCAATTATTTTTGGATAATCTTAGGGGGATGACTGATCCAGCTACCAAAACTTGGCTCGCAGACCAGTCAAGGGACTTATTCGAGAAGGCTTTAAAGATTAATCCCGCTAACGATTCAGCCAAAATCGGAATTGGTAGTACCTATATTTTTGGAAGCGCTGCAGAAAACCCACAGCAGTTGATGCAGGGTATTCAACAGATATTGGAAGTGGCGAGAAGAGATTCAAGTAACATGTATGCCCAATTAATGCTGGGTATCGGTGGTGTTGTTTCAGGACAAGTTGACAAGGCAATAGAACGATTATTAAAGGTTGTGAACTACGAGCCAGGCAATATGGAAGCAATTTTGACGCTAGCCGAAGCATATGAAAGAAAGGGAGACAAACCAAACGCTGTAAAATGGTACGAAAACAGCCGGAAGTTTATCGGCAATCCTGAGGTTCTCAAGGAGATAGATCAACGGATACAATCATTAAAATAATTTTTAGATCACTTAAATTTTTATTCATGCCTTGCGGTAAAAAAAGAAAACGTCATAAGATTGCAACTCATAAACGTAAAAAAAGACTAAGAAAAAATCGCCATAAGAAGAAGAACAAATAACCTCTTCGCTTTACTGTTTTCAAAGCCGGAGTAATTATTATTTCGGCTTTTTTTCCAAAGCATAACCTTCTGATTCGCTTATTAATTCTTCAGCAATTGTTGACTTGATTGGTTTAGATATGGTATAAACAAAATGATTTCCTGTATCAGCTTTCTTTGCAGTAAGTGTGATATTAAACGTGAATATGCTTGAATAAGGAATTAATTATAAATGCTGCCCCACAGGGCGTTGAAATAGCCCTCCTCGAGAATAAGAAGCTGGTTGAATTGCATAATGAAAAAGCAGACGCCAGTTTTGCCGTGGGTGATCTATACCTGGGAAAAGTAAAAAAACTTATTCCGGGACTTAATGCAGCATTTGTTGATGTAGGATTTGAAAAAGATGCTTTCTTGCATTATACCGATCTTAGTCCCTACGCCAAGTCGCTTCTCAAGTTCACCCAAATAGCAATCACCGATACCAGTGATGGTGGATTTAATTTTTCTAAATTCGAGGTTGAACCTGAAATTATCAAAACAGGAAAAATAAACGAAGTACTAGGTGGCAAGCCTAATATTCTTGTACAGATCCTGAAAGAACCTATTGCTGCAAAAGGCCCCCGGCTAAGTTGCGAAATTTCCCTCCCAGGCCGGTTTGTTGTTATCACTCCATTTAATGATATCGTAGCCGTATCGAGGAAGATTCATTCTTCTGAAGAAAGAAAACGCCTCCAAAAAATTATCGAAGCTATAAAGCCAAAAAACTTCGGGGTTATTGTAAGAACCGCTGCTGAAGGAAAAAATACTGCGGAACTTCATGAAGATCTTGATGCATTGGTAGAAACCTGGAAGATCATTCAGCATAATTTGCTGAAAGCCGTTGCGCCAGCGAAAGTCCTGAGTGAACAAACAAAAACAACCAGTATGCTTCGTGACCTGTTAAACGAAGATTTCAACCGGATTGTAGTGAATGACCGTAACATCTTTAACGATGCCAAAAACTATATTCAGCGCATCGCTCCTGAAAAAGCCGACATTGTAGCCTTTCATCATAACGGTTCTCCTATTTTTGACCAATTTGGCGTTACTAAACAGGTTAAAGCTGCTTTTGGGAAAACCGTTAACCTTCCAAGCGGAGCTTACCTTATTATAGAACATACAGAGGCACTGCATGTAATAGATGTTAACAGCGGATACAAAAGTGTTAGTAACAACCAGGAGCAAAACGCCCTTGAAACCAATCTTGAAGCTGCAGAAGAGATATCCAGGCAGCTGAGATTGCGGGATCTTGGAGGCATTATCGTCGTAGACTTTATAGATATGAAGCTGCCTGATAATAAACGCAAATTGATGGATGCCATGGAAGAATTCATGCGTCCCGACAGGGCAAAACACGCTGTGCTTCCTATTTCAAAATTCGGTTTGATGCAGATCACCCGCCAGCGTATGAAGCCCGAACTCACCATCAATACCATGGAAGTTTGTCCCAGTTGCGGCGGAACAGGAAAGATATCATCCACGCTTGTTCTGGAAGATGAGATTGATAAAAACTTAAATTACCTTATCACACATAAACACAGCGATCTTACGCTCGTTGTAAACCCTATACTTCATGCTTATCTTACCAAGGGTTTTATCTCCCGCAGGTTAAGATGGCGTTGGAAATATAAGCAACGTATACGAATAAAAGAAAATACTAACTACCATCTTACTGAATTCCATTTTTTCGATAACCGGGATGAAGAAATAAAGTTATGATAGCTTTTGATGGTAAGCGCCAAGCTTTTAGCTAAAGTTTTTTTGCAAGTCTTATTCGAATATTTACTCACTTAGTTACAAATAGAAAAGCACAGGAAAGTTCTGTGCTTTTCTATTTCAGTCTCGCCTACTTTGATAAACGAAGATATACTGTATTAATGTTGCGACGGATGCAAGTGCAGCAACCAGATAGGTCATGGCGGCCCACCATAGGGCATCTTTTGCCTTAGGGTATTCGTACTGATTGGTTACATTGGTCTGATTCAACCAGGCTAACGCCCTTTTACTTGCATCAAACTCCACCGGAAGCGTGACTAATGCAAAGAGGGTGGTTATTGCAAACAAAATAATACCTCCGAGCAAAAGACCAGGAAACGTGTTGATTAAGAATATTCCCGCCAGTAACACCCACTGAACGAGGTTCGAGCTAACTTTTACCGCGGGAACCAAGCGGCTCCTCAGGTTTAGCCAGGTATAGGAATTAGCATGCTGCACAGCGTGCCCACATTCGTGAGCCGCAACAGCAGCTGCAGAAATGCTGCTTCCCGCATACACTTCCGGGCTCAGGTTCACTGTTTTTGTGTCGGGATTATAGTGATCTGACAAAAAACCGTTCACTGAAACGACATTCACGTCATAAATTCCATTTTCCTTAAGCATCTTTTCCGCTACCTGTTTACCAGTCAACCCATTAGATAATCCAATTTTACTATATGTATTGAACTTGCGCTTGAGTGCAAATGAAACCAGCATGCTTATTCCCACGAAAATCAAGGAAACCACAAAAATCGAAGATGTCATTTTACTTTAGTTTTTTGTTACATTATTAAGTTATCAAAATGATCACCAAAGTCTTCTTTACGTGCATTTTATGAGTTTGTTAAGTAAAAGTTTGCCGTTTTGACAGGAGGGCTGTTTTAAAAAAAAAGTGACTGACAAGTTGATCAAAAGTCTCATTAAAAAAATCTTGTAAGAAGATGAATATCAACTTTCTATGGGGTTAAATCCAGCTGTCATGACCCTCTAAAAGTTATTCACACCTAAAAAATATAATTTTGTTATGTGGCACTTATTTGTAATTTAGTGGAAGAATTTAATGGGTTAGTAAGTAAGGGGTCAATCGAAAGATTGGCCCTTTTGCTTTCAAGGAACCTCTTCAATATTTCTTCAACTTTCTCCCTCTGTCTATTTTTATGCAATAATATTTTTGTGGCTCCAATAACGAAATTTACTTGTTGCGTCTTGTTATTACTAAACATCATTGATGCATTTTAGAGAATGAATTTTAAAATTGTGCATCAAGAAAGTTCTATCCTCGATAAAAAGGATACAGCACAGCAAAAAAATAAATGTTACCGCGTAATGAAAAATCCGTTGACATCTATCAAATTTATATCTGCACTAAACCTTTTATCTTTATTTCATGAGTAAAATAAAAACCGCTTTTTTTTGTCAGAACTGTGGGTATGAAAGTACAAAGTGGTTGGGCAAATGTCCTTCCTGCAATCAATGGAACACATTTGTTGAAGAGCTGCAAAAAAAAGATGATTCGGTAAAAGAAAACAATTGGAATAATTATAATGAAAGAAGAAGTAACAAAACCATTTCTCTTAGTGAGATTACCAGCAGCGAGGAAGCAAGGATACCAGGTTGCGACAGCGAATTAACAAGGGCGCTTGGTGGCGGCATTGTGCCAGGAAGTCTCGTATTGGTAGCTGGTGAACCAGGTATTGGGAAATCAACACTGTTCCTTCAGAATGGATTGCAGTTAACTGATATCATCACACTTTATATTAGCGGTGAGGAAAGTGAGCAGCAGATTAAAATGCGAGCCGACCGATTAAAAGCAAAAAATGAGAATTTCTATTTATTAACAGAAACTTCTACGCAAACAATTTTCCAGGAAATAAAAAAACTGCGACCGCAGTTAGTCATCATAGACTCTATCCAGACATTACATACACCATTTATAGAATCATCTCCCGGCAGTGTTTCACAGATACGTGAATGTGCAGCCGAATTTCAGCGGTTTGCCAAAGAAACAAATACGCCTGTGTTTTTAATTGGGCATATTACCAAGGATGGGTCCATTGCGGGTCCAAAGATCCTGGAACACATGGTAGACACTGTACTTCAATTTGAAGGAGACCGGCATTATGCATATCGCATCTTAAGAACATTAAAAAACAGGTTTGGCAGCACGGCCGAATTGGGTATTTATGAGATGACGGGCGAGGGAATGAGGCCTGTAACAAATCCTAGTGAAATACTTATAACCCAAAAAGAAGATAACCTGAGTGGTATCGCCATCGCTGCTACTATCGAAGGCATTCGTCCACTGTTGATAGAAGTGCAGGCTCTTGTAACCCAGTCAGTATATGGCACCCCTCAGCGAACTGTTAGCGGGTTCGACCTAAGAAGGCTCCAATTATTATTGGCTGTTCTGGAGAAAAGGGGTGGTTTCCACTTTGGCGTGAAAGATGTGTTTCTTAATATCGCAGGAGGATTAAAAGTTGAAGATCCTTCAATAGACCTGGCGGTGTTAGTTGCCCTACTAAGCTCTTATGAAGACAGTGCCGTTCCTATGCATAACTGTTTTGCCGGCGAGGTTGGATTAAGTGGAGAGATCCGCGCAGTAAACCGCATTGAACAGCGGATAGCTGAGGCCGAGAAACTGGGCTTTGAAAAGATAATTGTTTCAAAATATAACCAGAAGGGACTAGCCAAGCAGAAGTTTAATATTGAAGTGATAACTGTTGGTAAAGTGGAAGAGGTATACCAGTTATTTTTCTGATGTAAGCTCACAGCTTTCCATTCAGCTAAATTTCGCATAAGCAAATTATTGAGTACGATTAATTATTAAATTGAAAAACAAACTGCCTGGCGTCAGCCTGATTCGTGATTTTGCGCATTTGTTCTTTCCTCATATCTGTGTAGGCTGTGGAACGGATGTTCTAGGGACCTCCTCCATTTTATGCATCAGATGTGTTAACCAACTGCCGGTAACAAATTTTCTTCTCCACCCCGAAAACCAGGTGGAAAAAATATTCCGCGGACGATTGCCTGTTAAACTTGCGGCCAGTTTTTGTTACTTCAGCAAAGACTCAATTGTACAGCGATTGCTACATCAACTAAAATACAAAGGGAATAAAGAAGCAGGTTATTTTGCGGGAAAGATGATGGGAATGGCACTTAGGCAATCTGAGAAACATGAAATGATAAATGCACTGGTACCACTTCCTCTATTTCCAGCAAGAGAAAAAAAGAGAGGTTATAACCAGGCGACTATTTTGTGTGAAGGAATTTGCACCATCACTGGCATCCCGATATTAAAGAACGTGGTTACACGTGTCAGCAGCACGGAAACACAAACACATAAGAACCGTATTGAAAGGTGGCAGAATATGGAAGGCAGGTTTCAATTACAACAGCCAAATATCATCGCAAATAAACACCTGTTATTAGTTGACGATGTTTTGACTACGGGCGCAACCCTTGAAGCCTGCGGCCACGAATTGTTGCGGGGCGAGAATACTGAAGTAAGTATTTTGACGATGGCTTACACGGTCAAATAGTAGTAAGGCTTCTGCTGACCTTGAATTTAGTGGGAACCTGTCTCATAACTTATACACTTGCTTTTTATCAGCTTCAGTTTCCCTCCGTGCCACTCCCTTTCTTCTCCGGTAAGACTCTGTGGTTAAAAATATCTATCAACTCTATTTTAATATGTTGCTTTTACTTCAAATCCATAAAAGCTAACTACATTCAAAAGACTATGCTATTTTTGACATAAGCATGAAGAAGCCAATATTCATTATTATTATTACCTCAGTGCTTTTCGTGTTTTCCTGCACAAAAGAATCTTTCACCAACAGTAAGGATGCCAGTATATCATTGTCGGCAGATACGCTTCATTTCGATACTGTTTTTACAACTACCGGTTCTGTAACCCAGTATTTTAAAATCAAAAATGAGAACAATCAAAAATTACTGTTCAGTAATGTCTCGCTCCAGGGTGGTGCCGCTTCTGCGTTCAAAATAAATGTGAACGGCATGATCGGTCCGGAAGTACGAGACATTGAGGTGGAAGCAAAGGACAGCATTTATGTTTTTGTTTCTGTTTCACTAAACCCCAGCATTGCATCCCTACCCTTTATTGTACAGGATAGTATTGAAATCGGTTATAATGGAAACAAACGGTATGTGCAGCTGGAAAGCTGGGGCCAAAACGCCAACTTTTTGCGAAGCCGGCTTATTACAGGCAACGTTACCTGGACTAACAACCTCCCCTATGTTATTTTAGGTGGGCTACAGGTTGATGCAAATGCCACTTTAACAATCGAAGAGGGTTGCAGGATCTATCTTCACGCCGATGCTCCGATAATAGTAGATGGCACTCTGCAGGTTAATGGTAAAAAGCATGACAGCACCAGGGTTTACTTTACAGGGGATCGCCTGGATGATCCCTACAGGAATTTTCCGGCGGGATGGCCAGGCATCTACTTTAGTGGCTTGAGCAAAAACAGTGTTTTAAATTACGCCGTAATTCAAAATGCCTACCAGGGAATAATTACGGAACAGCCTTCTTTAAATGCGAATTTCAGGGTAACGCTCAACCAGTGTATATTAGATAACATCTATGATGCCGGCATACTTGCGGTTCAGTCTTCTTTAAAAGCCATCAACTGTCTGATCAGCAACTGTGGAAAAAATATCCAGTTAATAAAGGGAGGCGACTATCAATTTGACCATTGCACCGTTGCAAGTTTTTCAAGCAGCTATATTTCTCACAAAGAACCTGTACTGTTTGCAAGCAATTACCTGAAGCAAAACAATGAGATTAAATCCGCGGATCTTAAAGCAAGTTTCCGGAACTGTATTTTTTGGGCGGAGAGCGGTGCGGTAGAAGACGAAGTAGTTATATCCAAACAGGGTACTACCGTTTTTGACCTGAATTTTCAAAATTGTCTTTGGCGTTTCAAAACAAAACCCGCCAACCTCGTTTCCTCCAATATGATTGACAACCTGGATCCCATATTTGACAGCATCAATACCCAAAGACGATATTATGATTTCAGGTTGAAAAGCAACTCTCCTGCAGTAAACAAAGGTGTTAACACGGGCCTTGCAATAGACCTTGACGGCAACCCCCGGCCCATCGGGCTTCC
>JBBPYM010000030.1:0-9398 GCA_038199905.1 Chitinophagales bacterium
AAAGCAGGTGCTCCGCGAGTCGCTTGACAAGTTACACCCGCGATATGACCCAAAAGTGAAAATGCTTTCTAAAACACTAACAGGATATAACTATCATACAGACGCGGAGACAGGGGTTTATCATGAGGTTCGTGCGTCGTTTAATTACGCGGTTGGCCTCCTCGACCTGGATGAAGAACAGTATAAACAACGGGCGTTTGATATCATCAAAAAAACCAATACACTGCAGGATACAGACACGGCATCCAAGACCTGCGGTGTATGGCCGTATTACCTCGAAGAGCCGCTCGCTACAAAAAAATCTCCTGCAGATTATAACTGGGCAGATTTTAATGGCGTGACGTTGCTGGATGTATATATGGGCCACCAGGCTAAACTTCCGGCAGAACTAAAGGTACTGATCCGTAGTTCGCTGATCTATGCTGCCAGGTCCGTGCAGAAGCGAAACGTGCAACCAGGATATACAAATATCGCGATCATGGGTACTTACATGACTTACATGACCTCGCACCTTTTTGACCTGCCAGAGATGAAACTGTATTCAAAAAACAGGTTTAGGAATTTTTATGATTACACCCTCAAAAGAGGATTTACAGAATATAACAGTCCTACCTACACGATCATTGCCCTGGATGAACTGGACAGGATGAAGCGCCATATTATTGATAAAGATGTCAAGCCTGCCATCGACTCTTTGTATAACACTGGTTGGAACATCATTGCAAAGCATTACCACAAACCCAGCGGACAATGGGCGGGACCGCATAGCCGCTCTTACAGTTCACTGGTAAATGCATCTTTTTACGGTTTACTAAAGGAAGCTTCCGATGGAAAGATAGATCTTCCGGGGGCAATGGCAAGACCTGATGTAAAGATAAAACATAAGATCCCTGCATACCTGCTGCCTTATTTCCTCAACCCTACTTACCCGCAGGTGTTAAAAGATACGCTTGCAATCGACGACCCAAAAATTATCGGCAGCACTTACATGACCGATACTTATGCTTTGTCGTCTGCTAACCGTTCCAGTCTCTGGAACCAGCGCAGGCCACTGCTTGCTTACTGGGGTACGCAACAAAACCCTATGTATTTGCAGGTTCGCTTTTTACATGATCTCTATGATTTCAGCGCTGCCAGCTTCTATAGTGATCAAAAAGAAAACAATATTCTCGCGGGCATAAATTTTATAACAAACGGTGGCGATAAGCATATCAGCATAGACAGGTTGAAAGAGGGTGTATTCAAGGCAAAGGACCTGCGCTTAAGATTTGAATTCGGTAATGTTAGTCCTAGTTCCCTAACGATACCGGCAGCCAACAACGAGGCTTTCACCATTAAAGCCGGCGGACTGCAATTCAACCTTCAACTGTACCAGGCTGTTGACCAGTTACAGGGTCGCTGGGAAAAAGGTGGTGATGACAAGATTTCTTATGTTGACTATGTGATTTATAATGGTGATGAGAAGGAAATAGACTTGAAGGCAGTTAAAGAAGCGGTGCTTGGATTTACGCTTCAGGTAGGTAACAAGGATAATGAGAATGTGAATTTTTCAAAAGCAGGTGAAAATTTTACTGCCCGCTGGAAGGGACTGGAAGTAAGTTTCCCCTTTAAGCCTGGCATGCAGCCAAGAAATTTGTGATCGCTCACTGCATGTTTTGGTTAAAAGCTTGATGAATTATTCATGTTAATTGACCCGCAGTGGTTTAGAATCGTTGAAAGTCAAGCAAAAACCGTAGAGCTTTTCGCCTCACCTTCGAGCGTCAAATATTTTAAACGGGTAGCTTACTGCTTTTTAGAGGGTCCAAAAACTTCAGCAGCTCAATACAAAGAACAGAAGCCAATGTGGTTATTAATATTGTTGCCATTACATGCCAGTTTAAACTGGCGGTTTTAAAAACTGACTGCATCATAGGTACATAAACAATTGTTAACTGCAGGGTAATTGTGAGGATAATTGCTCCCCAAAGATTACGGTTAGCAAATATGCCTGCTGAAAACATAGTATGATTGAAAGAACGGGCCGAAACCGCGTTACCCAGTTGCACAAAACAAAGAAAGGTGAATATCGAAGTTTGCTGTATTACCAGGTTATAGCCCTGCCTGACCGTCCACCATTGAAGAAAAATCGCGGCTGCAGCCATTATGGTTCCGGTAAGGACTATCCTGGAAGCCAGCCCGCCAGCAAATAAATTTTCTTTTGGTGGACGTGGTGGAAGTTTCATGATGTCTTTTCCCGCTGGTTCACTAACCAATGCCAGTCCGGGTAAACCATCGGTTACCAGGTTAATCCAAAGAATATGGATGGGAAGTAACGGTATAGCGAAGCCCAGCAACGGTGAAAAGAATATAGTTAGTATTTCACCCAGGTTACAGGAGAGTACATACAAGATGAACTTGCGGATATTATCATAAATTCTCCTGCCTTCGTGTACAGCTTTAACGATGGTGGCGAAATTGTCATCCAGTAAAATCATATCAGCCGACTCTTTGGATACATCTGTTCCTGTGAGACCCATCGCTATACCGATATTTGATTGTTTAAGTGAAGGCGCGTCGTTAACGCCATCACCCGTCATGGCCACGAACTCTCCGTTTTTCTGTAAAGCTTTTACGATATCTAACTTCTGGGATGGCGACACGCGCGCATATACGACAACGTGTTCTACCTGGTTGCTGAATTCTTCTTCCGTCATTTTTTCCAGGTCGGCGCCAGCTATTATTTCTTTTGAACCTTCTTCAATCATGCCCAAACGTTGAGCAATAGACGCAGCGGTGAGTGGCTGGTCGCCGGTTATCATTACTGTTTTTATTCCTGCGGTCTTACACTGTTTTATTGCTTCTATAACTTCTTCCCTGGGGGGGTCAATCATTGCCACCATTCCCAAAAAATCCAGGTTGGTTTCCAGGGTTTCGTTTACCTGCCCCGGTTTTTCATCAAAAATTTTATAAGCGAAAAATAATACCCTCAGGCCATCCGCGGCCCAGTTCCGGTTGGTATCAATCCATCCGGGGATTTGCTCCTTGTATTTTTCTGCTAACACTTCGGCAATCTTAGCCGGGGCACCTTTCACGAATAAAATCCATTTGCCCTGTTGTTCATGTAGTGTACTCATCCGCATCCGTACAGAATCAAAAGGCACTTTCGCGGACAAAGGGAATTTTTCGTCGGCCTCCGGTTTGGAGATGCCGTTTTCGAACGCGTAATTAACCAATGCGGTTTCCGTTGAATCACCTATCAGGCCCGCGTCTTGTGAAAAATTCACTTCGTTATTCAGCAGCAGGGCAAACTTTAGCAGCTCCTCCTTTTCAGGTGCGGGCATTATCTCTTCAACCGTCATTATATTTTGGGTCAGTGTACCCGTTTTATCGCTGCATATATAAGTAACGGAGCCCAAGGTTTCAACTGCCGGCAGTTTCCGCATAAGTGCATTCTGTTTTACCATTCTTCGGGCACCCTGTGCAAGCGCGATAGTTATTACTGCAGGCAGCGCCTCTGGTAAGGCAGCCACTGCCAATGACAAAGCAGTAAGGAACATTTTAAAAGCAGGTTCTCCCCGGTATATTCCAACACCAAACACAATCAGGCAGATGACAATTACTACCACGGCCAGTTGTTTGGAGAAAACGGCCAACCGCTTTTGTAAAGGAGTTTTTTGTGATTCAACTTCCAGCAATTTCGCGATCTTGCCGATTTCCGTCTTCATTCCGATAGCAGTAACCACTGCCTTTGCAGAACCATTGCTTACCATTGTTCCCTTAAAGACCATGTTGTGCTGATCACCAGGAACAAGGTTTTCCTGGTTAATGGCTTCGGTAATTTTTTCTACAGAATGGCTCTCCCCGGTTAACGATGCCTCGTCCGTTTTTAAAGAATTTACTTCTAACAACCTTCCATCAGCCGGAACTATATTCCCTGCCTCTAACAGAACTATATCACCAGGGACAAGATCCTCTGATTTAATTTTAACGGGATTATTGTTTCGCAAAACCATGGCAAACTGGGCTGACATTTTCTGCAGCATCCTTATAGATTTTTCCGCGTTATATTCCTGTGAGTAACCCATCCAGGCGTTTGCAAATATAATTGCCAGGATTATTATAGCATCTGTGTGCTCACCCGCTACGAAAGAGATAACTGCGGCAACCACCAGTATAAGAATCATTACATCAGTAAACTGTGCGATGAGGATGGTGAGCCGGCTTTTTTGTTTTGCTTCCTGTAATACATTGCTACCGAACTCTTGCTGTAATGAAACGACATCGTTTTCCTTTAAACCCGTCTCGGAGGTTTTAAGTTGAGCCAGCATTTCTTTTACATTATTTTGATAATAGGATGCCATCTGTTTAGTTTATAGCCAGGTGCCGTGTTACAATTATTTACCGCCAGCAAAAAGTTCCGGCGTCCATTTCCAGTTGGTAATTTCAGGCATATCTTCCCCGTGCGTTTGGATATATACCTTATGTTCAAGTAATTTATTCCGCAGGTGTTGTTTGGTGTAAGCTACCCTTGATCCGAGCGTGGGCAGGCGGTCAATTACATCACCCACGAGATGGAACCTGTCAAGGTCGTTTAAAACAACCATATCAAAAGGCGTTGTAGTAGTACCCTCTCCCTTATAACCCCGCACATGTATGTTCTTATGATTTGTGCGCTTGTAGGTGAGCCTGTGTATTAACCAGGGATAAGCATGAAAGGCAAAAATTACGGGCTTATCTTTAGTAAAAAGTATATCAAAGTCATTATCGTTTAAGCCATGCGGGTGTTCGGATTTTGGTTGCAAGGTCATCAGGTCCACAACATTTACCACGCGGACCTTCACTTCGGGCAAGTGTTCTCTCAGCAATTGAACGGCCGCGATGGTTTCCAGTGTGGGCACGTCGCCTGCGCAGGCCATCACTACATCTGGTTCCTGCCCTTTGTCGTTGCTGGCCCATTCCCATATACCCAGGCCAGCGGTGCAGTGTTTCACGGCTGTTTCCATATCAAGCCATTGCAGCTCAGGTTGTTTGCCGGCTACCACCACATTAATGTAATTGCGGCTCCTCAGGCAGTGGTCTGTTACAGATAAAAGCGTGTTTGCGTCTGGCGGAAGATAGATGCGAACAACATCGGACTTCTTGTTGGCAACGAGATCAAGAAAACCTGGATCCTGGTGACTGTCGCCATTATGATCCTGGCGCCATACATGTGAGGTGAGCAGGTAGTTTAGAGAAGCTATCGGGCGACGCCACGGAATTGAGTTGCATGTTTTCAGCCACTTTGCGTGCTGGTTAAACATAGAATCAATAATATGGATAAAAGCCTCGTAGCAGGAGAACAGCCCGTGCCTTCCGGTAAGCAAATACCCTTCCAGCCAGCCCTGGCAAAGATGTTCACTCAGTATTTCCATCACCCGGCCATCCGCTGAAATATGATCATCCCCCGGTAATATTTCGGCGGTTGATATACGTGTGGTGACATCAAATAATTTAGACAGCCGATTGGAAGCAGTTTCATCCGGGCCAAATACCCTGAAGTTGCGGTTATCCCAGTTAAACTTCATCACATCTCTTAAAAACGCCCCTGTAATTTCGGTAGCTTCTGCGTTTGAAGTGCCTGGTAGTTTCACATCAACTGCATACGTTTTAAAATCCGGCATTTTTAAATTCTTTAACAGGAGGCCGCCGTTAGCATGGGGGTTAGCACCCATTCTACGCAGGCCAGAAGGTGCTAATTCGGCCAGTTCGGCTTTCAGTTTTCCATTTTCATCAAACAACTCTTCAGGCTTATAACTTTTCATCCATGTCTCGAGCAGGCGCACGTGTTCCGGTTTGGTTGCCAGTTCAGCCAGTGGTACCTGGTGGGAGCGCCAGGTGCCTTCCACCTGCCTCCCGTCAACCGTGGCCGGGCCAGTCCAGCCTTTTGGTGTGCTAAAAATGATCATTGGCCACCGCGGTCGTTTTGTGAATCCATTTAATCTTGCGGCTTCTTGTATCTGTTTTATTTCATTGATGACGGTTTCCAATGTTGAAGCCAGCGCCTGGTGTACATCCTCAGGAACATCACCCTCAACCCAATAAGGGTTATAGCCATAACCATGGAAAAGCTGCACCAGCTCTTCTCTCGGGATGCGTGCCAGTACAGTAGGGTTGGCGATTTTATATCCATTAAGGTGCAGGATAGGAAGTACGGCACCATCGTGCACGGGGTTTAAAAACTTATTGGAGTGCCAGCTTGCAGCAAGCGCGCCGGACTCCGCTTCGCCGTCTCCAACCACACAAGCTACCAGCAGATCAGGATTGTCAAATACAGCACCGTAGGCATGTGCCAGGGAATAACCGAGCTCGCCGCCTTCGTTAATGGAGCCGGGTGTTTCCGGTGCCACATGACTGGGTATGCCACCGGGAAAAGAAAATTGTTTGAATAGCTTTTTCATGCCATTTTCATCCTGTGAAATTTCGGGGTAAACTTCGGAGTAGGTTCCCTCGAGATAAGTATTTGCTACAATGCCGGGACCGCCGTGACCAGGGCCGGTAACGTTAATAATGTTTAGATCATATTTTTTTATGATGCGGTTGAGGTGTACATAAATAAAATTGAGTCCTGGCGTGGTACCCCAGTGGCCCAGTAGCCGGGGCTTGATATGTTCCAATGTCAGCGGCAGTTTAAGCAACGGGTTGTCATACAGGTATATCTGGCCCACTGAAAGATAATTCGCTGCGCGCCAGTAAGCGTTCATCTTATGAAGTAAATCGGGTGATAATGTTTCTTTTTTGATTCCATCTACTGCTGCTTCCATAATCATTAGACTTTAATTGTGTTATTTAATACATGCCGAACCATTTCTACAATCATTTCCTCTTCGTTGGTTTTTATTACCCTGACGTTTACCTTACTTTCGGCGGAAGAGATTACGGTTTCATTGTTCCTGTTCTTATCCTCATTTAGTTCAATCCCCAGGAATGTGAGTCCACTGCAGATTTTACTGCGCACCTCGTGCGAGTGTTCGCCGATGCCACCAGAAAAAACCAGTATCTCCACCCCATCGAGCACCGCGGCAAATGAACCTATCCATTTTTTGGTTTGATAACAAAATATTTCGACTGCTTCGGCGGCACGATGGTCAGTTGTGGCGTGCTGGATAAGATCCCTCATATCGGAGCTTGTTTCAGATAATCCCAGCAGGCCGGATTCTTCGTTGATCAAATGACTAAACTGTTTCGGATCAAAATTTTCGAACTTCATTAAATACCACGCAAAGCCGGGGTCCATATCACCCGTGCGTGTTCCCATTGGCAAGCCAGATGTTGGTGTGAAACCCATGCTGGTGTCCAGGCTTTTGCCATCCTTTATCGCGGCGAGGCTGGCACCGTTTCCAAGATGTGCAATTATTATTTTAGCTTTTTTGGCCCCTGGGCCGTAGGTGCGATAAAGTTCTTCCACAAGGTAAGCATAAGAAAGTCCATGAAAGCCGTACCTGTGAATCCCCTTTTCGTAATAGCGCCGTGGAACAGTAAGCATTTTAGCCACCAGGGGCATGGAACTGTGAAATGAAGTGTCAAAGCAGGCTACCTGTGCCTTGTCGGGGTAGCGCTCGTTAAAAATTTCAATCATTTTAATTTCACCGGGTAAGTGCTCGGGGTCAAAGGCGCTTATAGCCTTCAGTTCATCCAATAACCCCGCGGTAATGCGTTCCGGCGCCGTGTGTTCCATGCCATGCACTATCCTGTGACCAATAGCTTTTACGTCATGAAAATCATGCTGCTTTTCGAGCCAGTCTATTAAAAAATTTGCTGCTTCCTCAAGATTTGATGCTTTGATGTCAACAGTATGCTTTTGGCTGGTGTCCGAAATAGTAAAAGCCATTTTTACATTATCCGAGCCAATACTTTCTACCATGCCATACAGCAGCTGCACGATTGCGTCATCATCCTGGTATAATGAAAATTTAATACTTGAAGAACCGCCGTTTATAGTGAGTATCAGGTTGTGTGATTGCATTAACGCCTGGTTGTGAGCCTGGTTTATATTACTATTAAACAAAGCAATGAAAATTACAATTGGATCGTGCAGGTAAATATAATCAATATAGAAGGCTTCGCTTTTTTGAAAAGAGATCCTCTTACTATGTTTGCGCGAACTGGTTTAGATAGCGAATGGAAATCTTGTTTGTGAGGAAGGAAAATACCAGGTGATTGCTTTTTCAAAGTATAAAAAGATCACATTGTAAGGTAGGATCTGCAATTACCCAATGTTAACGTTGGTTTGGCGGCTCTGCCTCCCAATTCCCCCGGCAATTTTATTTTGCAATGACTAGGATATTAGATAGATTCGATCGACATGCTCATAATTACCCCGCAGTGATTATGTTTTGGTAATAAATTTGCAGAACCAAGCCTTCTATAATAAAGTGAGGTGAAATGGCGGAAAATCTAAAGAATAACTATGAAAGTGTTGATCATTCATTGCACGTACAAGTATAAGGGCGGGGAAGATACGGTTGTAATGGAAGAAATGAAATTGTTACACGATAATGGTATCATTGTTGAATTTCTGCAATTTGAAAATGAAGGTGGTACTATCGCGAAATTGCTGCAATTGCCTTTTAATATTGGTGCATACAATAAAACAAGAAAAAAATTACAGTCTTTTGCCGCTGACGTGGTGCATGTTCATAACTGGCATTTTGCCGCCTCGCCCTCTGTGCTTTATGCTGTAAACAAGTTCAAAATTCCTTTTGTAATAACGCTTCACAACTATCGACTACTATGTCCATCGGCAATACTGTTCCATAATGGCAGATTATTCCTGGCTTCGCTTCACCAGCAATTTCCATGGAAAGCCGTACAATTAGGGGTTTACAAAGATTCAAAATTGTTAACCCTGTGGCTCGCCTTCTCCATGCAACTGCATTATTGGCTTAATACCTGGAAGATGTGCAGCCGTTTTATTGTGCTTACCAATTACGCAAAAAACATTTTCCTGGCATCTAAAATAAAGTTTCCCGATGAGCAGGTAACGGTAAAACCAAACTTTTGTACTATTCCCCCGCTTTCACCGGCGACACCGGGTGGTTACTTTTTGTTTGTCGGCAGACTCTCGGAAGAGAAGGGGATTGATTTGTTGTTAAAGACTTTCGCGTCAGGCAATTATTCCATCAAAATTGCCGGGGATGGACCATTGCTGGAGGAAGTGAAAAGTTATAGCTCCCGGTGCACCAATATTGAATATCTCGGAATATTGGATAAGAGCAGGGTTTTTGAATTACTGAATAATTGCACGGCGTTGGTTTTCCCGTCGGTATGGTATGAAGGTATGCCGCTTACCATCATCGAGGCTTTTGCATGTGGCGTGCCGGTAATCGCATCACGGCTTGGCGCCATGGAAAGCATGATCAGTGATGGATATAATGGTTTGC
>JBBPYM010000031.1:0-5074 GCA_038199905.1 Chitinophagales bacterium
CAACATTTGTTCTGCAGGCTGATTATTCAATTGGCAAATTTTATGTAATGCCACAGGTGATGCTTGATTATTATCTCCATCAGTCAGATAAGCGTTTCAACAGCGTTTTTTCATTGACGGCGGGTTTCATTTTTTAGTAATCATTTTTCCTGTGTTTTACTATTGGCTTCCTGATAGGGGGTGAAGCCGTAATGCTTAACTGTTGGCCAACAGCAACCCACCCCTGTTTGGCCTTCGGCTCAAACTTCCCCTCCAAGGAAGAGATATAGGCTGCCAGTTAACTTTCAGGGTAAAGCTTCAGTTATTTTGGTTGAGTAAATCTCATTCCGCCTTTGCAACACTGACGTCAAACTGATCAATGAAAAAAACAGATGATCGTCACCATATCCCCTCCAAAGAGTAGGGCACAAAAATCATGGAACAATCTGTGAGACGTTGAGATGATCTCACAGGGTGACCCCTATATAGTAAGTTGATCCCTTAATCTATTGCCATTACACCAAAGCGGCCCTAACCTCAAAAACCCCAACATTCGTTAATTTTTGTTAATTGTATTTATTACGGAACTCCTTCATTGAACCTTCTACTATTATTTTCATCGAAACAACAAAGCCTCCAAATATTGCCGCTTCTAATTTTGTATAATTTAACAAGAGAATTTTTAGCTGGCATGTAACTTGAATCATTTTATAAAATTAAAACCCTCATCATGAAATCAAAAATGCTTATCCTGTTTGTGGCGCTTATCTCAACATCCGCCGTTGTATTTGCCCAGAAAACACCGTTTTTCCAATTAGGTATTAAAGGTGGTGCAAACATCACCAAGATTGAGGGCAAAAATTTTAAAGACGAATTCAAGTATGGTTATAGCCTCGGTGGTTTTGCAGCAATCAAAGTAGGTGAAAAATGGCAGGTACAGCCTGAAGTGCTTTTCAATCAGTTCAATTCAAGGTCAGACTCTAACTTCAACTCGGTATACGCCACAGAGAACCTGAAGAATGTTAAGTTGAACTACTTGTCTATCCCGATACTACTGAATTATTCACCGGCGAAATTCGTTACTTTACAGGCAGGTCCACAATTCGGTTTCTTACTCAACAAGCAAGACAATTTGCTCGAGAACGGAAAAAATGCTTTCAACGATGGAGATTTTAGCATGGTGGGTGGCGTGCAACTAAATATTGCGAATTTCAAGCTTAGCGGCAGGTATTTTGTTGGTTTAAATGATATCGGCGATATCGACAATCGTGAAAAATGGAATAACCAGGGATTCCAGCTGAGCGTTGGGTTGAGAATTCTTTAAAATATGTTTTTACTTTATAAAGCCTCTCTGCAAGTCAGAGAGGCTTTTGTGTTTTAATGCATCCATGATATATTTACAGTTACCGGCTTTATGGCAGTCTTTTCAATTTTAGTGAGAATTCTTCCCATACCTTCGCGGGTCAGGTTGCAGTTGGCACTAATCTTGACCACTGACCTGTCTCCTGAAAATTTAGTATTTATCATTCGCAGGTGTTATTTTGTCACAGAATAATTATTATGAATCAATTGAGTTTTTTTTTCAAACCAGAAGATGACATGGATTTCTTGCCAATCATTCCTTTGAAAGAACACGAAGGAGATGACGGCCAGGATATAGATATACCCGCTGAACTACCTATATTACCCCTTCGGAACACGGTTCTTTTCCCCGGTGTAGTTTTGCCAATTACCGTTGGAAGGGATAAAAGCATAAAGGCAGTAACGGAAGCGTACAAAGCTGACAAGTTGGTAGGCGTTGTTGCTCAGAAAGACAGTAATGTTGAAGATCCACTGGTAACCGATCTGGAAGATGTTGGAACTGTGGCAAAAATTGCCAAGCTGATCAAGATGCCTGATGGGGGAACAACAATTATCATACAAGGTAAACGCAGGTTTAAAATCACATCAATAACAGCGGAGGACCCGTTTTTTAAAGGCACCATTGAAGTGTTACCGGAAGAAGAAGCACCCAAGGACCAGGATTTCGAAGCTTATGTTTCAAACATCAAAGACCTTGCTTCACAGATCATTACTCTTTCGCCCAACCTGCCATCTGAAGCTTCTATCATCTTAAAAAATATAGAGAATCCATCTTTTCTTATACACTTTGTAAGCAGTAACCTCAGTACGGATCTAGCGGATAAGCAACAATTACTCGAACTAAACAATATTAAACTAAGGGCAGACCTGCTGATGCAACTGCTGCAGCGCGAACTACAGTTTGCCGAACTAAAAAATAAAGTAACGAATAAAACCCGCACTGAGCTTGATAAGCAGCAGCGCGATTACTTCCTGCAACAACAGTTGAAAAGTATCAAAGACGAACTCGGCGGTGATACAAATGAACGTGAGGTTAAAGAAATGCAGAAAAAAGCGGAGGGCAAAAAATGGCCCGTTGCCGCAAAAGAATTGTTTAAAAAGGGCATCGAAAAGCTTGAGCGCATGCATCCCAGCACTCCCGACTATTCGGTGGTGTACAATCACCTGGACCTAATGTTAGACCTGCCCTGGGAGGATTATACAGAAGATAAATACGATTTGAAGAAGGCGAAACAGGTGCTGGATAACGATCATTACGGCATGGAAAAGATCAAGGAACGAATTCTTGAATACCTCGCCGTGCTTAAACTAAAGGGTGACATGAAAAGCCCTATCTTATGTTTTGTTGGTCCCCCCGGTATTGGTAAAACATCGCTGGGAAGAAGTATTGCTAATTCTATCGGCCGGAAATATATAAGGCTCAGCCTCGGTGGTTTGCATGACGAAAGCGAAATACGCGGGCATCGGAAAACTTACATAGGCGCGATGCCAGGAAGGATCGTTCAGTCTATCCGGAAAATAAAATCATCAAACCCGGTAATGATCCTCGATGAAATAGATAAGGTAGGCAGCGATTTTCGGGGAGATCCATCTTCCGCCTTACTGGAAGTGCTTGATCCTGAACAGAACCATACTTTTTATGACAATTACCTGGAGCTTGAATACGATCTGAGTAAAGTGTTGTTCATAGCCACTGCTAATAACATTGCCAATATTCAACCGGCTTTGCGTGATCGCCTGGAAATTATTGATTTGAGTGGTTACGCCATTGAAGAGAAAACGGAAATAGCCAAGAGGCATTTACTACCCAAACAACGGGAGGCGCATGGTTTAAAGAAAATGAACTTTAAGATAAGTGATAAAGTGCTCGTGAAAATCATTGAAGAATATACCCGTGAAAGCGGTGTGCGCGAGTTGGATCGCCAGTTGGCGTCTATCATGCGCTCGCAGGCCAAGGAATACGCGATGAAAGGCAAGCTAAAACCGGCGCTTAGCGTTGATGATATTACGCGCATCCTTGGAAGATCCAGATACAGCAATGAGCTTTATAAGGCTGCAAACATGGCAGGTGTAGCTGTAGGACTGGCCTGGACCTATGTTGGTGGTGATATACTTTTTATTGAAGGCGCACTGAGTGAAGGAAAAGGCGATCTGCAGCTAACGGGTAATCTTGGTACAGTTATGAAAGAAAGTGCCAGCACCGCTTTAACTTACCTTCAGGCGAACGCCCGAAAATTTGACATCGACCCTTCTATATTCAAAGAAAAAAATATTCATATACATGTTCCGGAAGGTGCCGTTCCAAAAGACGGTCCCAGTGCAGGTGTTACTATGCTGGCTTCACTAGCATCTGCATTTACCGGTCGCAAGGTAAAACCATACCTGGCGATGACTGGGGAGATCACGCTCAGAGGACAAGTGTTACCAGTAGGTGGAATTAAAGAAAAGATACTTGCCGCTAAACGCGCAGGACTAAAAGAGATCATCCTTTGCTGGCAGAATGAAAAAGACATCCTGGAGATAGATGCAAGTTTCATCAAAGGACTAAAATTTCATTATGTAAAAAATCTGCAGCAGGTGTTAGAGCTTGCCCTGGTGTAATACGCATTAACTTATAAATCCTTTAACAACCTTATTAAACAAATTCTTTTTGGAAGATGTTATAATAGGGAAAATCGTTAAGATTTTCATGTTGGTTGTTTTAAGGGTTAAATTATCCCCCATTTCTATGGGGGATTTCTTTTTTAAGCTCGAGACCAGATTGATAACGAGCCTAAGTTCCGGCATAAGATTAACCCCAAAATATGGCAGAACCGCTATATTTAGATTTTAATGAATGCATGCAGAAATTTACCCTTTTTACTTTACTCATATGCTCTCTTTCTACCCTTCGTGCGCAAACCATTGGTGGTAACTCGATATTTAGTTTCCTGAAACTCCCTGCAACTCCACAATTGTCCGGACTGGGAGGTATAAATGTTTCAAATATTTCTAATGATATTGGGTTATCATTCAACAACCCTGCTTTGTTGCGGCCCTCGATGCATGGGCAGCTTACAACAGTCTTTAACTCCATGTATGCCGGCATCAAAAATTACCAGTTGATGTATGGCCATAGGTATCAAAAGTTACAAACAAATTTTTCAGTTGGTCTTCATTACCTCGACTATGGGAACATTATTCAAACGGATGCTTCCGGTAATGTGTTGGGTACGTTCAGACCAGGTGATTATGTGACGCAGGTATCCGTTTCCCGTAAATACCTTGAGAAATGGAATTATGGTGCAACATTTAAGTTTATTCATTCAAACTATGGGTTGTATCGGTCCTCCGCGCTGGCGATGGATGTTGGTGTGGCTTATTATGATAGTTCCAGGTTGTTGCAGTTTTCCATGGTGATGAAAAATATGGGGATCCAGGTAAAAAAATATGAAGGGTCTGGCGGTGATGATCTGCCATTTGACCTCCAGGCAGGTATCACCAAGCGACTGGAAAATGCGCCCGTCCAGTTTTCAATAACTGCGCATCATATTCACCAGTTTGATATACGGTATAATGATACCAGTTTTAATAACGACAATGGTTTTATCGGAAAAGGAAAATTTACGGGAGACAAAATTTTAAGACATTTTGTAGCCGCAGTGCAATTTTATATCGGTGACAAACTGGAGGTCACCACAGCCTATAATCACCTGCGGCGCAGTGAGCTGAACATTTACAATTCCACTAACGG
>JBBPYM010000032.1:0-5681 GCA_038199905.1 Chitinophagales bacterium
ACCTGGCGTTCCTCCGCAACTGTAGGTAACACTGCCTAAGCGTACTTCGGTGTGGAACTGAGTAACATCACAAAAGAAGGGCTTCGTCTCGTTATCAACATTGCAACACATCACAGCTTAATGCTTCGTTCGTTTTCAACATTGCATGTCATCACAACATAGTGCTTCGGGGCTGACTAAAAAGCCATTGATTCAATTTCAAAACAGGTGGACCCCGATTTGTTGGGCTTTAAAATGCGAAATATTGTTAGATCAAACACTTTTTAGTCACCCCGACAGGTGGGTAAAAAAAACAGCATTCCTATTCTGAGTCTGACTAAAAAGGCTAATAGGAAGTCGGACTGATTGTGTTTGGTTCCCCTCCTTTTAACTTGTTTTCCAACTTTTTAGCCACCCCCGGCACAACGTAGAACGTACTTGACTTAGCCATTGGAGATACCTCCTTTGAGTGGCTCATTCTACATTGGCTTGTTCCGCTGCAACCAAATTTAGTTTTTCTTGGTTTGCTACCCACCTGGCGTTCCTCCGGAACTTCAAGCAGCCAAACCTTTATTCATCGGCAACTACATCAAGACCATTTACAGGGAATATGTTTTTGATAAGCTTCCCTTAGCTAAGGTTTTGATTAAACTATAAGAAATCTTTTTTTAATCTTTCACCCATAACACCAAAAGATAACATCAAAAAAAAACGAAGTTTATTGTGCGAAAGCAAATTTTACCGCACTGAAATTGATGTACCTCGTCCAGTCCATTGTGGCGGTACAGTGTTTTTTTCGAAAATGCCAAAAACCGTGCTTCCGCTGCCACTCATGGCAGCATAAACAGCTCCTTGTTGATAGAGGCTATCTTTGATATCTTTTATTTCAGGATATTGTTGGAAAACAGGTGCCTCAAAATCGTTCACGAGCAATTCTTTCCACCTGCTAATTGGCCCGGTTACGATTTGTTTCAGATCTGGAGCAGCTGATACCGGAACTTTATTGATAGAATCCAGGTAGGAAAATGCCCAACCGGTGTTTATAGAAATGTCGCAGTTTACGAGGAAGAACGAGTAGGTTGATAGATCCAGTGTTACAGGTTCCAGTATTTCGCCCCGGCCGGTAGCATAACAGCATTTGTTGATAATGAAAAAAGGACAGTCGCTGCCGAGCCTGGAAGCGTAGTTAATTAACTGCACCTGCGAAAGGTTAAGGCTGTAAAGCCGATTTAACAATCGCAGGGTAAACGCACCATCGGCGGACCCTCCTCCCAAGCCGGCACCCATTGGGATAGATTTCAACAAATGCATTTTCGTTGAGGGAATCATGGGATAATCTCTTTGCAACAGGTAAAAAGACTTAACACAAAGATTGTTTGTAGGGTCACCGTCAACTGGGAAGCCACTGAGCGTAAAGTCAACGGTCGAAATGTTTGAAACGCTATCAACGGAAGGAATTACCTCTAAGGCGTCTTTTACAGCCAGGGGATAAAATATAGTTTGCAGGTTATGATAGCCATCAGGTCGCTTATCTAGAATAGAAAGTCCAAGATTTATTTTGCAGTTGGGGAATACGATCACAGTTTATGAGTTCACTATTTCGGAGGGCCTCCATAATTTTCGTCCTGGTACATTTATACACTTATTTCTTCCTGCTGGAGATCTCATCTCTTATCGATATGGCGCGGATATAATCTTCATGTTCCAGCACTTCATTGAGTAAGGCATTAAGGTCTTCGAGTGACATTGACTTAAGATCGTCGTTGGTAGAAGTTTCGTTGGTGGTACTTACAGCCCCTTTTTTCTTTTTACCAGTGTCTTCCATTAAAATGCCTGCGCTGTCAAGTATATGTTCATAGGTATAAATCGGGCAACCAAACCTTACCGCCAGTGCGAGAGCATCAGAAGTTCTGGAGTCGATCTCAACGGTGTCATGCTCGCTAACACATACCAATTTCGAATAAAAGATACCTTCCTGCAGGTCGCTGATGATTATCTCGGTTAGGTCTACATTAAAAGCGCTCATGAAATTTTTCATGAGATCATGCGTCAATGGACGGCTGGGCTGCATCTTTTCCAGGGCTACGGCAATGGCCTGCGCTTCAAAACCACCAATTACTATGGGCAACCGCCGCAATCCATTTACTTCTCCCATCACAACAGCATAGGAATGTGTTTGAGTGATACTATGCGAAAGGGCGACTATTTCCAATTCTATCTTTCTCATAACCGCCCGGAAGGGCATAATTTTTTTAGTAAAACGCAAATATAAAAAACTAAAGCCTTTCAAAAATTGAAAGGCTTCTAAAAATAAATTAATTAAATATCATTTTAAAATTATATTATTTAGATCAGGCTGTAATTTTTTTGGCAGACAACCAGTGTTTAAATGCCTTTAAGCTTTTTCACCGCAGCTGTTATTTTCGGTACCACTTCAAAAATATCTCCTACGATACCGTAGTCAGCGGCTTTAAAAAATGGCGCTTCTGCATCTTTGTTGATGGCAACAATTACTTTACTGCGGTTTACACCTGCCAGATGTTGAATGGCTCCCGATATGCCCAGGGCTATATACAAGTTCGGAGCAATTGCAAGTCCGGTTTGACCAACATGCTCGTGATGCGGTCGCCAGTCTGCGTCTGCAACCGGGCGACTGCAGGCGGTTGCGGCACCCAGTGCTTTGGCCAGGTCTTCAACAAGTGCCCAATTTTCAGGTCCCTTTAAGCCACGACCACCGCTAACAACTATCTCGGCTTCACTAAGTGGAATTTCTCCCACAACTTTATTTATTGAAGTAACTTTTACAGCAGGCTGTCCCACTTCTACCACCATGGGCACTACTTCTGCCAATCCTTCGCCTTCCGAAATTTTAAAAGCATTAGCATTTAAGGAGACTATTTTGATGGCAGTATTTAATGATACGTTTGCAAAAGCCTTACCACTAAAGACGTTTTTTCTTACTACAAACCCGTTGGTTGTCTCAGGCAGGGCAATGGCGCCGGCGACAAGTGCCGCATTAAGTTTTGCAGATAATCTTGGTGCGATGGCTTTACCATCAACGTTGTTCGAAAAAATAACAACATCCGCACCAGATGCAGCCACAGCCTGCGCGATAACATTTGTAAAAAGCTGCGCGTCGAACTGGTTGAGCGCATTGTTGTCTACCTGGTAAATTTTGGTTACACCATATTTCCCAAGTGCGGCAAGGTTGTCGGTTATCGAACCTAATACGATACCCGTTGCGATGGTACCCATTTGTTTTGCCAAAGCCGATCCATAACTTAATACTTCGAGCGATGATTTCCTTACCTGCCCATCTGCCTGGTCTATAAATACTAAAACTGACATATAAATTATTTAATGAGTTATTGTTACTCCTTATTTTACCTTGATTTTTGTCGGATAACGATCAAAAGGATTTTGCTTCCTCATGCAGCAGCCTGACAAGTTCTTCCGGGTTGTCTGCCGGAATTATTTTTACGCCTGCTTTCGGGGCCGGTAATTCAAACCTAACATACGAGGTGAGGGAATCTGCTGCAATGGGTTCAGAAACTTTCAGCGGCTTTGTACGGGCGGCCATAATGCCTCGCATGTTTGGGATACGGGCTTCAGCAAAGCCCTTCTGGCAACTAACAACAATGGGCAGACTTACTTCACAAACTTCTTCTCCGCCTTCAATCTCCCGCGTTATGCTTGCTTTAGTACCGTCCAATTCAAACCTGGTTGCCAGCGAGATGAAGGGCATATCAAGCAATTGAGACAACATTCCACCAATAGAGGCACTATTAAAATCAATGGTTTCCTTTCCTGTAAATATGAGATCATACCCGCCCTGCCGCGCAAGCTCAGCAATTTGAGAAGCAATGTAAAAACTATCCTGGCTTTCAACATTAACGCGAAGCGCCTCATCGCCACCCAGGGCCAGGGCCTTGCGAATAACTGGGTCAGCATCCGCGCCACCAACTGTAACAAGGTGAATAATGGTGGAAGGATCTTTTTCTTTCAGTTCAATGGCTCTTACCAAAGAATACCATTCGTCATAAGGATTGATTATCCATTGAACGCCCGTCTGCGCGAATTTAGTATTATTATCGGTGAAGGCTATTTTCGCAGTCGTGTCCGGGGTCTTTGTAACGCACACTAAAATCTTCATATGCAAATATTATGTGTAAAGAAGGTTGTTTATGCAACTAATACAAAGATAAGGGTTGTATAAATAATACTATAAAAAAAATATGCCGCCATATTTTATAATAAGCCTCTATTTTTGATACTTACAAAGTGCTTTTATGAACAGGATCGAAACCCTACAGAACTTTTTAAAAGACAGCCCGGAGGATAACTTTTTGCAACATGCACTGGCACTGGAACATATTAAAACCAGTGATGATGGCGAGGCCAGGATTTTGTTTGAGACCATCCTCGCCCGTGATCCAGGATATGTGGGTTCCTACTATCATCTTGCTAAACTGCTGGAACGTACAGGGGATACAGAAGAAGCCACCAAAGTGTATGAAAAAGGGATGGCGCAGGCTAAAAAAGCAGGAGACAACCATTCTTACAATGAATTGCGCGCCGCATTTGAAGATTTAACTTTTTAGCTCTTTTTTCAACTGAAAGAGCAGGTGAAAAACGACTGTAACAACAAGATTAGTTTTAACATGAACCTTCTCACGCAATTCAATACCTACATAAAAAATGAAAATCTTTTCCAACAGAATGATACCCTACTGCTGGCCGTTAGCGGCGGTGTGGATTCTGTAGTACTGTGTGAGCTTTGCAAACTGGCAGGATATAATTTTATCATTGCGCATTGCAATTTTCAACTAAGAGGAGAGGAGAGTTCCAGGGACGAACAGTTTGTGCGGCAACTGGCCATACAATACGATGTCCCGTTTTTAAAAAGAACATTTGACACGGTGGATTATGCTGCTTCCAACAAATTGTCTATCCAGGTATCTGCTCGTACGCTGCGTTATAACTGGTTCAACGAAATCCTGGATGGTGTAGACCAGGCTTTCATCAAGCCAAAATACCTGCTCACCGCCCACCATGCAGACGATAATATTGAGACCATGCTCATGAACTTTTTCAAAGGAACAGGTATATCGGGCTTGAGGGCCATCCTGCCAAAACAGGGAAGAACGGTACGTCCACTTTTGTTTGCTCATAAGTCAGCCTTGCTAAGGTTCACCGATGATGATAATTTAGAGTTTGTGGAAGATTCATCCAACCAATCTGATAAATACACCCGCAATTATTTTCGCAACGAATTATTGCCAGCCATTGAAAAGGTATTTCCTGAAGTTGAGAATAACCTGGCAAAAAACCTCTTGCGCTTTCGGGAAACGGAGCAATTATATCTGCAGTCGATTCACCAGCACAAATTAAACCTGCTGGAGACTAAGGGCAACGAGGTACATATACCGGTATTAAAATTGAAAAAGTCCTCACCACTATCGTCCATCATTTACGAGATCACGAAGGATTATGGTTTTAGTGCAGCTCAAACCGGTGAATTTATAGATCTGCTGGACAGTGAATCGGGCAAATACATTCAATCGGCCGATAACCGCATTATTAAAAACAGGAACTGGCTTATCATAGCGCCGCGGAAAACCGGGAAAGCACAAAACATCATTATTGATAAAGATGAGATAAAGCTTGTGTTTGAAGACGGAACGATAGAATTCGAGGAACTG
>JBBPYM010000033.1:0-4773 GCA_038199905.1 Chitinophagales bacterium
GAAATTAACCTAAAAGCTATCATCCAATGCCTGACTAAAACGTGGGGGCTGTCTTTCATTACAGCGGAACATCTGATGAGCGTGAGGTATAAATACATTCGTTGCTTTTATGTTCAGTATTCCACGTTCCAGCGGAACGTCAGGTGGGTAGAAAAAAAACCCCACATTGGTCTCTCGGGCTGACTAAAAAGGGACTATAACCGAATTTGTAAAATCGGGGTTGACCCCGATTTGTTGGGCTTTAAAATGCGAACTATTTTTAGATTAAACGCTTTTTAGTCACCCCCGGATTCTAATTTGATCATTTTTTCTACCCACCTACCGTCTCGCTGGGACGGAGCGTAGACGTCGTTTGTAGGGGCGGAACGGGGCGAGTCCCTTGGGGCGAGTTGCTTCGGAACCTGTGAATGTTGCTTCACTATCACCGCCTTTCACGACGTTAAACACCTACAATCACGCTCATTACTTTTTAACTTTTTAACCACCAGACGTAAATCATTGCTCGAGGAAAAAGTATTCTCCTCCGTCAGAAAGCCGAGTCTTTAATTGCTGGTTCGCATAACAAATTCATGATAGCCGTTTAACTTTGCTGATAGCTGATAGCTGATAGCTGAAGGCTGAAAGCTCATCTCAAAGCCCTTCCATAAGCTTCCAAACAACGTTTCCTGGCGAAGTCGTGTTCAACTATAGGCGGGGGATAATTGACATCCTGGAACTCGGGCACCCATATACGGATATAGGTCAGATCGGGATCAAACTTTTTTGTTTGCAGATATGGATTAAAGATCCGGAAATAAGGAGCGGCATCACATCCGCTGCCACTGGCCCATTGCCAGCCTCCGTTATTGGATGCAAAGTCAAAATCGAGTAGCTTTTGCGCAAAATAAGCTTCGCCCCAACGCCAGTCTATCAACAGATGTTTGCTGAGGAAAGAGGCCACCACCATGCGTACACGGTTGTGCATGAAACCGGTTTGGTTCAGTTCCCTCATACCTGCATCCACGATGGGATAACCTGTTTGTCCCTCGCACCATTTTTCGAATTCAGCTTCATTATTTCGCCACCTGATCTCGTCGTAGGCAGGTTTAAACGCTTTCCCCTGTCCTACTTGTGGGAAGCTCCATAATATCACCTGGTAAAAATCCCGCCAGATCAATTCATTCAAATAAACCGTGCTGATAGCCTTGCTTCTTCTTGCGATATCACGAATGCTTACAGTACCGAAACGAAAATGAACACCGAGCCTGGAAGTGCTGTTGATACCGGGGAAGTTCCTGTTATCACCGTATTTAGCCACCAGTTCCTCTTCAAGTTCCTTTGAAGGGAACGGAATGCCGGTTCGTATAAATCCCATGCTTTCAAGAGACGGAACTTCCAGCGCAGCCTGCTGGTAAAGGTTGCCGAAATACTTTTCAACAGGGTATTCTTTCAAGTAAAACTCATTCAATTTTGCAAGCCATCTTCTTGAATACGGCGTAAACACGGTATAGCAAGTGCCATCATCTTTTGTAATCTCCTTTTTCTCGAAAATTACATGATCCTTGTAAGTATGGAACTCAACTGCAGCGGCCTGTAGCAATAGCCTTATTCCTTCATCTCTATTGATAGCATAGGGTTCATAATCATGGTTTGTAAACACTTTATTGATCTTGTATTTCCCTAACAGTTCTTTAAATACTTCTTGTGGCTTACCATAATAAACTTCCATGGAAGAGCCCATCTTTACCAGTTGTTCCTGCATTTCTATGATTGCAGCGTGTATGAATTCCACCCTTCTGTCGCTTTTATCTTCCAGCTTATCAAGGATATCTCTATCAAAGATAAACACCGGCAAAACCGCCTTGTCATTTTTTAAAGAATGGAACAGACCGGCATTGTCTTGCAGGCGAAGGTCGCGGCGAAACCAGAAAATATTGACGGGCTTAGGCATACTCTAATTGCTGTTGTTTAACGTTTCGGTACAAACAGGAAAAGCTTGCAAAGGTTTAGCACTTATAAGATATTACCGACAATGTTATTGAAGATCTTTGATGAAATGTTGTTAATGTAAGATTTGTCCCTGAATTTCCCAACCCATCTTATACCCTGCACAGCATTTGAAAGAAATATTTCATCGGCATCCTGGATGTCCCTCAAGCGCAGTATTTTTTCATGCGCAATAAAACCTGTCGCCGGAAATTGACTTAGCAGGTATCTCCTCATTACTCCGCCAACAGCACCTTCAGTGAGTGGTGGTGTGAACAGCTGTTGATCTTTTACGATAAAAACATTGGCGATAGTTGTGTCGCAAATGTTTCCGTTTGCATTGAGAACAAAACAATCGTTGAGTTGGTTGCTCTTTGCATACAGCGCTGCCATCAGGTATGGAAGATAGTTGTTTGATTTAAGGTGAGAGAAGCTGTCAAAACTTTTTCGCGCGTCAGGATAGACGTCTAATAACAAGCCATTCTGATTAATGGAGGGTGAGCCGGAAGGCAGTTCCCAACTTTGGATGGTATAATTAACAACCAGGTTCTGTGGATCGAATAAGCCACCGTCACCCCTGAATATCATTATTCTTATACGAGCCCTGCCTTGGTGGTTGTTTTTTTTTGCCAGTTCAAGCACCTGAGCAGTTAAATATCCTGCGTTAAAGTAAGCGGGCGTTTTAAATTGCAGTAGTTGTATTCCCTGCCACAGTCTTTCAAGGTGCAGCTCCGCAAGGGGCAGGATACCATCTACCAGTTTCATGGTTTCAAAAATGCCATCACCATAACGTAAACCACGATTATCAGCCGTAACGATTTTTTTATCAGCTCGAATGACCGCCCCGTTGTAATTTAAATATAACAAGCTGCTAATTTGAAGTTGTTGGATGAAGTGGACAGAGATTGCCTAATCACCTTGTTTCAATATGCCGTGTTTTACTGCGTACATTACCAGGCCCGCCATGCTCTTGGCACCGGTTTTAACTTTCAGTTTATCGCGCATCGCCTCAACGGTGCGCGGACTGATTTCCATAATATCCGCAATTTCTTTGGTAGTTTTTTCTTCACACATCAGCTTCAAGATCCTTACTTCTTTTTCGGTAAGCTGGGGATCTTCGTTGGTAGCGTTTTCCTGCCGCTTTGTACGCAAACCGGCAAGCAGAGCAATATTTGTTATATCATTAAAGTAAAACTCCTGTTCAAAACAGGTTTTTATTGCTTCGTAAATGGTTTCGGAGTCAGAGTTTTTGGTGAGGTAAGAATTAGCCCCGATTTCCATTAATTTGGAGATCATTGAATGGTCATTGTGCATGGAAAGGATGATGACTTTTACCGCCGGGTATAGCTTGCGGATCTCGGGCAATGTAGTAATGCCATCCATTACGGGCATCTGTATGTCCAGCAGTATAACGTCTGGATTGAGTGTAGTGAGTTGCTCCAGCAACTGTTTGCCATTATCGGCCTCAGCTACAAGTTCAATATCCTTTTTTAGCGATAGTGCTGTTCTTATACCGGTACGAAAGATAGCATGATCATCAGCAATGGCAACTTTTATAATTCTTACAGAATCAGGTAACTTCATACTGGGTGATATTTCTAAATTACCTGTATCATATTTTGCGGTAATTATGGTGCAAAGTGCTTAATCTTTTGGACATATACTATAGTAAGTTTACGAATTTATAATTTTTCGGAATATACTGAACACCAATAGCGGAGTGGTATAGGAAAAACGGTTGTACCTGGCCACAAATTGCAAGTATTTTTACCGGTTCCAGCGTATTTACTGCAGGTATAAAAATACGAAGTTTTGCTATTGTTCCCTTCCGCTCATAAACATAATTTTGATTGGTCAAGAGTCCATCGGTTATGCTTCATAACAGTTTGTCTTGACAAATCGAATATCCAATATATCTCCTGAAGGCCGAACGTATTCAATACTATTAATATTGTTTTGTTTGATGTTTTAAGATTAAAATACTTGTTTATGAAAACACATTTATAAATGATAACAAATGGCCCGTCGCTTAGCTTTCATAAAGTATTACTTATACGATACACCGATCTCAGCCTGCTTTTAAGCGAATGAAAGTAGTAGCATGTGCAGTAAGCATCAACTTTCAGAATGAAGGTATTATTATTGCACATTAGGTTTACTCAAGCAATTATTTTCAAAGCAGGCTTATTTTTGGTGCTACAATTGATGGCTAAGCTGATTGTTTATGACCAGTTCCAGAGGCATACCCTTTCATTCTTGCCTCATTTAGATCACCACTTTAAAAAGGATTGTTCTTATTTATTTATCTGGATAGTTCCGGTAATATTGACCGCAAGTGATTTGAAAAACCTACCTGCTTTTTATATTCAATAATAAAATAGTAGCGGAAGTAAATGGTGGTTATTGATTAAATTACTGAGTGCTAAAGTATAAAGTAGTTTGCATTTTTGCTTTCTTGGCTTACTTAACCTTTATTGTTTATAAAAGCAGGTTTTTTCAGGACAAAGAGATATCAGCCGTCAGCCATGACTAGCTATCCAAACTTAATAATTTGTTAGCGGAACAAAACCATCAATAACTGAATGATATTAAAAGAACGTTTTGGATAGTGGATCATCCGTCATAAACTTCTTTTCCCCTATAAAGCATCCATACACCATACCTCAGACACTCTGTCTTGTCCTGAAAAAAGTTGACAGTTTTTACCTTTTTAAATTACCGCCTCCTTCCGTATAAAGGAGGCGGGTTCTTGCTCTTTAATGGGAGCCGCCCCCGCCTCCTATATACTAACTTTTCTTATCATACAAC